>QHWF01000614.1 GCA_003222455.1 Acidobacteriota bacterium | reverse complement strand
TTCGCAGGCGCTGACGGGCGCCATGACCGGCCGGGCCCTCGACAGCAGCGGCGGTGTGCTGCCCGGTGTCGAAGTCGCGGTGTCGAGTCCTGCGCTGATCGGCGGCGCGCGCACAACCTTCACCGACGCACAGGGCGCCTATCGCGTCACCCAGCTTCCCTCCGGTGACTACCGCGTGACGTTCAAGCTCTCGGGCTTCAAGACGTTGAACGTCGACGCGATCCGCCTGGACGTCGGCGCGACCATGACCATCAACGGCGCGCTGCAGATCGACGCGCTGTCGGAAGAGGTCACCGTCATCAGCGACAAGCCGGTGATCGACCTGCAGGCGACCACGGTCGGCGTCAACTGGGACGACAAACAAATGGAGGATCTGCCGTACGGCCGCGGCATTCGCGGCCTCGCCCGGCTCGTGCCCGGCCTGTCGCCGACGCAATTCGATGTGGGCGGCAACACGGTCGGCGGATCGACGACGACCGGCGCGAGAAACTACGGACGCAGCGGGCAGGAGCTGATCAAATTCGACGGCGTCGTCTGGGATCAGTTCTTTGGCGACTACAACACCTACGAACAGGTCCAGATTTCCGCTGCGGCGAAAGGCGCCGAAGCGCAGAGTCCCGGCGTCACGTTGAGTTTCGTGATCAAGTCCGGCAGCAACAAGATGAGCGGGATGTATCTGGCGGCCTGGCAGGATGGCGCATTCCAGGGCAGCAACGTCACACCGGAGCTGCGCCGTCAGGGCTTCGATCCCGGCAACAACAAGTTCACGCGATATAACGACTTCAGTGCGGATCTCGGCGGCCCCATCCTTCGCGACAGACTCTGGTTCTACGCCGCGTACGGGCACAACTATTCCGGCTTGTTCATCCCGGGGTTCATCTCGGAAAAGACGGGCGAACAGGTCGAGTACTTCACGCGGCTCGACAATCCGACGCTGAAGCTCACGTACCAGATGTCGCAGAACAACAAGGTCGAGCTGTCGCAGCAGTTGAACCGCAAATGGCAGCCGTATCGCAACGCCAGCCGCTTCGTGCCGCTCGAGGCGACGCAGAATCAGATCGCATGGACCGCGATCGGCCCGGCGGCCAAGTTCACGCGCATCCTCAGCAACAAGATGGCCTTCGACGCGGGATTCAATCGATCCGGATACTGGTGGCCCGATCTGGCCTGGACGAGGGACGTCCGCACGATCGATCTCACCACGACGGAAACGCGAGGTGCGTTTCTCGAGCTGCGGCGCGAGCCGGTGCGGTGGGGCTATAACGGCACCTACAGCTGGTTCACGAACATCAGGAACATGAACCATGAGGTCAAATCGGGGTTCCTCGGATACAGGAGCACGAATCACGTCGAAACCTACGGCTACCCGAATCAGCAAATTTACCGCTATCGGAGCGTATCGGGCGATCCGAACGTCTTCACGCGGCCGGATTCGGTGCAGGTGTTCGACTATCCCAATGACACGAACAGCGGCGTGAACTTCAATTCGTGGTTCGTCAATGACATGATCACCCTCACGCGTCAGGTCACGCTCAACGCGGGCGTGCGATTCGACCGCTACTCGTCCTGGCTGCCCGAACAAGGCAATCCCGGAACCGGTCCGTTCGCCGAGAAGAACCTCTATCCGGAGAATCGCAACTTCCCCGTCTACAACGCGTGGTCGCCGCGCCTCTCGTTGATTTACGACCTGACCGGCAACGGCCGCGTCGCCTTGAAGACGAGCTACGGCCGTTACGCGGCGTCGGGTTCGGGCGTCAGCGCGTCCAGCGGGCCGGTTGCGGCCGACGTGAATCCGGCGGCGACCCGGACGACAACCTATCGGTGGAATGGCCAGATTCCCTACGTGCCGAACCCGGCCGACGTGCAGTCGGTCTCCGGCGGCCGCGGCGATCGCCGCCTCGATCCACACCTGAAGCCAGAGGGGATGGACGAGTACACGGGTGGGGTTGACCTTGGCATCAATCGCGATCTCACCGTCCGGCTCAATCTCGTGCGCAAGCGCGATTGGGGCGGCAGCAAGGAGCTCGATCTCGCGCAGCCGTTCGAAAGCTTCACGGACCGGCGCACCGGCATCGATCCCGGCCGCGACAACATCGTCGGCACCGCGGACGATGGCATCGTCGAGGTGTGGTCCGTGCCCCGGAGTTATCCGACATTCGGACAGGTGATCCGGCTGACCACGGCCACCGAACCGGGCGAGGGCGAGGACAGGTATTGGGCGTTCGAATCGACCGCGAGCAAGCGCTATTCGTCGGGCTGGTCGCTGCTGGCCTCGTATTCAATCGACCGGCGGGACGTGCGCAACATCAGGCCGCGCAATCCGAACGAGGCGCGCTACCCGCAGTCGACCGACGGCGTGCTGAGCACAATCTTCCCGCCAGAACTGCCCCAGGTGTATCAGGGCGCCCGCCTGAGCGGCACCTACGAACTGCCGTCGAACATACTGATTGCCTCGACGTTCACCGCGCAACAAGGCGAATACTTTCCACGCATCGTCCAGGCTCCGAACGCCTTGAATCAGCTGGTCGATGTGGTCGTCGAAGGGCAGGCCGGCCGCTACGACTGGGTGCGCCTGCTCGATTTGCGCGTGTCGAAGACCTTCATCAAGGGCAAGCACTCGTTCGAGGGCATGTTCGACGTCTTCAACCTGACGAACACGAGCGTCGTCTTGAGGCGCATCACCGTCAACGGGCCGAACTATTTGAAGCCGTTGGCGACGAGCGGCATCGACGCCGCGTCGGCAAACCCAATCCCCGCGCCAAGGATTTTCAGACTGAGTGCTCGTTACAGGTTTTGAAACCAGTATTTCAGCGACGGGCTTTCAGAGATGCAGGATGCGGATCAGGCGCCGCGGAGAGCCTGGCGATAACGTCTGACCGATGCCGTCTGGTTCTCAGGATCGATGTGGCGCGCGAGCTCGACGAGATCGAGATCCGGGAGGAGCACGCTGCGCTCACGCGGCTCGTACTGATCTCCCGTCAACACGCTGATCTCGATCACTCCCTCGCGCCAGAACCACACCTCTCGCACGCCGAGTCCGCGATACACCTCCAGTTTGTCGATGCCTCCGGACGTCCACACCACCTCGATGGCGAGGTCCGGGCTCGTGGGGCGTCCAAGACTCAACGAGTAACATTCGTCCGGCTCGAGGGCTCTGGCCCGGCGCGCGTTCTTCAGCGTCCAGGAGCCGAAGCCGTTGAACGGCATCCCCTTTTCCTCGGCATACGCCTCGAGAAGACGGGCGATTGTCTTCTTGATGCCCTCGTGATCGACGGACGGGGTCATGAGCTCGAGCACTCCATTCAGGTAGGTCATGCGGACACCCGCCCGGTCGCCTCGAATCTGGAGGATCAGCTCGAAGTCAGACCAAGTCACGTCGTTGAGCGTGACGCGCTGGTCTTCGGTTCGAGTCGCAGTCGGCGGCGCG
>QHWF01000613.1 GCA_003222455.1 Acidobacteriota bacterium | reverse complement strand
GCGCGCGTCGCCGAGCATCAGGCGCTGGACGCGTCCGAAGCCGCCCGGCGCAAGCAGGAGGCGCTCGCGATGGCCGCCGCGGCGGCGCTCGCGGCACTGCTGATCATGCTGCTCGTTCCCGCTGCCAGGCTCGAGGCGTCCTCCACCGACTCACTCGCGTCACCAGGGAGTGGTTGGCTGACCGAGGCGGCTCGAGCGGCTGGCGCGCCAGCCTCCTTTGGTGACGAGCCCTTGCCTCGTGCGAGCCCCAGCGACCCGGCGCCGAGTGTGCCCTCGCGCCCCGCAGGGCCCGTGCTCAAAGCGGCCGCGCAGCTCTGCACCGACCTCGGGCGCGTGAGCGATCTGGACGAGCTTCGCGGGCTGGTTGCGCGCGCCGCCGATGTCATGGACGCGAGCGGCCTCGTCGTGTGGCTGGGCGACGCGGCCGGGGGCGATTTGCGGCCGGTGATCGCGCACGGCTACAGCAACCAAGTGCTTGCGCGGATGCCGGCCGTGCCGCGGTCGGCCGACAACGCGGCGGCCGCCGCGTATCGCGTCGGGCAGCTCCAGATCGTCCTCGCGCGCCCCGGGTCGGTGAGTGGCGCCGTGGCGGCGCCGCTCTTGTCGTCGACAGGCTGCATCGGCACGCTCTCCGCCGAGATTCGGGGCGGCGGCGAAACCTCGGACAGCGTGCAGGCCCTCGCCACCATCTTCGCCGCCCAGCTCGCCGGCGTCATCGCCACGACACCCGAAGCCAGCGAGCAGCGCACCGCCTCCGGTAGCTCGGGGGTTTAGTCCAACGGCTTCCCGGCCTCGCCGGCGAGCAAGCACGACGCCTCGCCCACCCGTCGCGACCTTCCCCCTTGGACTGGAACAATGCATCTACGGAGGGTTGTTTTTTCTCGTCGCCTTGGTCTTCAGCACGCGCCTCGACATCCAATTCACGCTTCCGAAGCTCGTGATCATCCGGGCTTTTACGCCAATCCTGGCGGGCTTCTGGGTCCTTCGCCTCGCACGAAATGAAGTGAGACCGCTGCCGGTCGTCGTCTTCGCCGCCGGAATCGCGTTGAGCGTGTGGTGGGTGATCAGCAGCGTGTTCGCCGTACATCCACCGACGGCCCTCAACGGCGCGCATGGCCGGTACAACGGTCTGTGGAATCAGGAGACCTTTTTCTTTCTCTTCCTGATTGTTGCATCCTCGCAGTTCGAGCGCACTGGGATCGAGCGGCTGATCAAGCTTCTGCTGGCCGCGCTCGTGCCGGTGTCACTCTACGCGCTCGTCCAATACGTCGGCTGGGACCCGCTCCCGTGGCGCGTGGACCGATCTGCGTCAACGATCGGCAATCCCGTAATCCTGGCGGCGACGCTCGGTCTGGGCCTGCCGTTCGCGCTCGTCTTCCTGATGCTGACCAGACGACGCGCCGAACGGTTCGTCTGGGGCGCGATTCTGTTGATTCTCTTGCTTGCGGCGATGACCACGCGTAGCCGCGGTCCGTTGATCGCGAGCAGTCTCGCCTTGCTCCTTATCCTCGGCATTGTCGCGTGGGAGATGCGCGAGCGGCTGAACAGGTGGGTGATTGCTGCCGTGTTCGCGGCGGCCGTGCCTGGCCTGGTGCTTGGGTACCGCCAGGTCATTCGCGGAAGGCCGGACCTGCAGACTGTGACATCCCAAGAGGCCGACCCGGCAATCCGCGACAGGCTCAATACGTTTGCGGCGGCAACCCAGATGGTTCGCGATCATCCGTTGACAGGTGTCGGGCTCGAAAACTTCTCCGTCCTGTATCCTCGTTACCGCTCCGCAGAGAGCGAGCAGTTCACTCCGGACGAGTTGCCGACGATGGTTCACAACGGCTATCTGCAGGCGGCTGCCACGACCGGGATTCCCGGGCTTTTCTTGTACCTGTTGTTCTTGTGGTCAGTGTTGCTCTTCTTGTGGAAGGCTTACAGGCGACTTGCGGACACTCGCGCACGATGGCTTGTCCTGGCATTTCTGGCGTCGGTTTCAGGGTATCTGATTCAAGATCTTTCAGGCTGGCTCGAGATCTCGCTTTCAGCCTTCTTTTGGATCATCCTCGGTCTGGGTGTGGCGCTGTGTAGCGATCAACCGGTCGCACGCGTGTACTCCAGGCGCGTTCGCCTGACCGCTTACGCGACGGCCGGCGTTTGCTCGATCGTTGCCGTGTGGCTTGCCGTTCGGTCCGTGGCGATGATCCGAACCGACGCGTTGGCCGCGCATGCTCAGAAGCTGAGCGTGAAGGACGATTGGCCGAGTATAGAAACCGATATTTCGGAGGCGCTGAAGTACTCCAGCGGCGATGCCGTGTACCTGGACAAGGCCGGCTTACGCTATTCAGACCGGTACGGCACGTCCAGTGAGCGCGACACATATGAGAGAGGTGCGTTCCTGCTGGAAGAAGCACATCGGCTGGATCCGTTTAATCCGTATTTTTTGATCCACCGGGTCGCGCTGGAAACCACCGCGCTGCAAAAGGCAACCATCAAAAGGGCATCGAGGACCGCAAGTGACATGATCCCCATCGTCCTGGCGATGGACAGAAACAACGCAGCCGGGTATGCGTCCGCGGCGCAGCTGAAATGGGCCGAAGGTAAATTTGGCGAAGCGCTGCCGCTGATCGAGCGGGGAATTGCGCTGAGGCCGATGCAGGGTCGATTTCGCGTGCTGGAGGGCGACATTCGCCGGGCACTCAATGACGGCTCCGGCGCGATCGACGCCTACAGGCGCGGGCTTGCCTTGCTGCTAGATTCAGGCGATCCGGAGTCGATTGCGACAGACCACAAGCTGATTGTCATGTTTGCGCAGGCCGGGAGCTACCAGGCCGCGGTTGACGAGGCTCAGCGCCTGATCGCGAGAGCGCCCGCGGACGCAATGGCCTACACCCTGCTCGGAATCGCTCACCACGCAATGAACAATCTTGGGGCGGCCAGGCAAGCCTTTGCATCCGCCCTCCAACTCAATCCCGCCGATGAAAACGCGAGGCAAGGACTGCAGCAGGTCGAAGAGCAATTTTCAAAAAACTAATCGGCTCGGTTGACCCGACGACGTACGACGCGCTCGCGTCGAGTAGAACGGCGACGGCGAGGACAGTTCGAATTCACGATCATCGACAGCATGCGCTCGAGAAGTCATCTGTGCGGCAGACTCTTATCGCGCCTCGCACAAACTAAACTGCTCTCTGCCATATTTTTTGTCGCGGCGAAGAAAATTATCGTGAATCAGATTGACTGCTACCAGAGTGTCACGTACAGTCCAGCTTCCGGCTCATCTATTCACCTCTCAAGTTAAACCGATTTCGCTTTGGAGAGTGGCAGATGTTACGTAGCGACTCTCCTCGGCCGGCCTCTCTTCGCTCAACTGTTTCGCAATCGAATCCGGAAAGTCGTCAAGCAACAGGATGCTGCCGGCCCCGTCCACTTCGAATCGGTGGATGGTTGCTGCTTCTTCTGTTGGTCAGAGTTGCGCCCGCAGCCGCGCAAGCCAACCTGGGCACATTCAGCATCGGCCAGGTCGAGATCCCATTGGCTGCCCCCGACACCTGGAGTTTCGATTTCGGCACGCTGCCTCCTG
>QHWF01000658.1 GCA_003222455.1 Acidobacteriota bacterium | reverse complement strand
TGTACGTGGATTTTCGCCAGCGGCCCGCCCGGCTCTCGAGCGCTACGGTGGTGTTGCGCGGGACGGTCCCACCTGATGTGTTGGTCGGCCCGGCACGCGCCCACCTTCGAGCGATCGACTCAGACGTGCCGGCCGAGTTTACGACCATGCGGCATGTGGTTCGCAACAGCGTGAACAACCGCCGCTTCACCGTGCTGGTCCTCGGGGGCTTCGCCGCGCTCGCGCTATTGCTCGCGGCGCTCGGCATTTTCGGGGTCGTCGGCTACGCGGTGCAGCGTCGCACGCGAGAAATGGGAATCCGCATTGCGCTCGGCGCCGCTCCGCGGGGCATTGTCGGCATGGTTCTGCGCGATTCATTGCGCGTGGTGGCAGTGGGCGCGCTGTTGGGACTGGCCGGCGCCATAGCGTTGACGCGCGTAATCCAGGGGATGCTGTATGGAATCGAGCCGCTGGACCCGCTGGTGCTCCTCGCGGTCGTGGTACTCCTGGTGTGCGTCGCCACGCTCGCGGCCTACATCCCGGCCCGACGCGCGGGCGCGGTCGATCCGATGACTGCGTTGAGGAATGAATAGAGATGAGGGTTGCCCTCCGGAGCCTCCGCCGCACTCCGGGCTTCGCGCTGACCGCCATCCTCACGCTCGCTCTGGGTATCGGTCTCGCGACCGCGGTGTTCACCGTGGCAGACGCGCTGCTGCTACGCCGCCTCCCCGTGCAGGATCAGGATCGCGTTGTCGTGCTCTGGGGACAGAAGTCTGATCAGGATTTCGCTTATCCGTTGGGGTTCGACGATGCCCGCGAGTTCGCACAGCGCACGCAAGTGTTCGAGCGCGTCGCGACATTCGCCTCTTGGGGTGCCGCGCCGCTGCCGATTCGCGACGCGGACCAGATCTCGCGCCTGCGCCGCGCGCTCGTGTCGGGTGAGTTCTTCGACGTACTCGGCGCGCGACCCGTGCTCGGTCGCGCCTTGCAGCCGTCAGATGATGTGTACGGTGCGGCGCCGGTAATGGTGTTGAGCTATGGCGCCTGGCAGCGGAGGTTCGGCGGCGATACTCACGTACTGGGACGGCAGATCGTGATGTACGAGGATGGTGTGCCGTACACCATTGTCGGTGTGATGCCGCAAGGGCTCGATTACCCGCGAGGCTCCGACTTCTGGGCGCCTGTCGCGGCGGCGATTCCACCGAAAGGCCTGGCGTTTGTCTCGCTGCATGTGATCGGGCGGCTCGCGCCGCGCGTAACGGTCACAGAAGCCGGAGCCGAGCTGACCGCCTTCTTCGGCCGCGCCGAGGCATCGCCATGGGGGCGCGACCTGCGCGGTGCCGTGCAAACGCTGCCGCGTCTCGTCTTGGGCGACGTACGACCGGCGTTGTTCGTGTTTGCCGCAGCCTCCGGGCTGCTCCTCCTGGTCACCTGCATCAACGTCGCGAGTCTGCTGCTCGTCCGCGGCGCCGGACGCTTTCGGGAGATCGCCGTGCGCTCGGCGCTCGGCGCTGGGCGCTCAAGACTGATCGTCCAGCTGCTGATCGAGAACGGGATCCTCGCGGCCCTAGGCGCGGCTCTCGGGATCGTCGTGGCGGCGGCTGCACTCCAGACCTTCATTGCGTTCGCGCCGGCCGGAGTACCCCGCCTGGACGAGATTCACCTGAATGCGACGGCGCTCGCCGGGGCGATCGGGATCGCGGGCGTCGCGATGCTCCTTTTCGGCCTGGCGCCGGCGGTCATGACGTCCCGCGTCGAGCTGCAGCAAGCGCTTCGGTCCGACCCCCGGCAAAGCGGAAGCCGGCGCTCGCGGCTGGCGACCGAAGCGTTGGTGGCTGGGCAGGTCGCGCTCGCACTGGTCGTCCTTTCAGCAGCGGGGCTGATCGCCAAAAGTCTCCTCAAGCTCGAGCGGGCGGAGCTCTCGCTGGAACCCTCCGGTCTTCTGATCGGCGAGCTGGCGGTGCGGTCCGATCAGCACGCCGACGCCGCCAAGCAACGCGCGTTGCTGGAGCGGCTACTGCCGCAGTTGCGGGCGATTCCAGGTGTACGCGGTGTGTCGCCGGTTGTGGCAGTCCCCTTCGCAGGATCCGCTGCGTGGGACGGCCGGCCGGCAGCTGACGGACAGTCTGCGGAAGAGGTCGCTGCCAATCCGATGCTCAACATGGATGTCGTGACTCCGGACTACTTCGAGACGCTCGGCATTCCCGTCCTCCGGGGCCGGGGCTTCACGGAAGCGGATCGTGCGGACGCGCCGAGTGTCGTCGTGATCAGTCAATCCGCTGCGCGCCACTACTGGCCGGGTCAGGATCCCATTGGCAAGCGCCTGCGGATGGGAGCCGATCTGGAGCGGACCGTCACGGTCATCGGCGTGGTCCCCGATACGCGATACCGCGATCTGCGCGACGCGCGGCCCAGCGTGTACTTCCCGCTGCGGCAATCGTTCTTCCCCTTCGCACCGCTGGCGCTCGCCATTCGTACGAGCGGCGCTCCGGACGCGCAGGTACCGGTTATCCGTCGCGTGATCAGCGAGACCGAACCCGGTGTCGCGCTGACGAGCGCGGCATCGTTCGAGACGTTCCTCGACGGACCGCTGGCCCAGCCCCGATTGAACGCGCTGCTCTTGGCTGTGTTCGCGGGTGCCGCTGTCGTGCTAGCGGCAGTCGGGTTGTTCGGCGCAATGGCCACGATGGTGCGCCAGCGGACCCGTGAGCTCGGAGTTCGGATGGCATTAGGGGCCAACGCAGGAGATCTGCGACGGATGGTGATGGGGCGCGGTCTGGCGATTGCAGCGATTGGATCGGTGCTGGGGCTGATCGGTGCGCTCTTGGCAAACCGTCTGCTCTTAGGGTTGCTCTATGACGTAACGCCGACGGATCCGGCGACGCTCACGGTGGTCACCGGATTCCTGGTAGTCGTGGCGGCGGTCGCCAGCTTCATCCCGGCCCGGGCGACCACGCGCATCGATCCTGTGGTGGCGTTGCGGGCGGAATAGGGGCTAGCCCCGAACCCCGAGCCCCTTGAGCTTCAATCACATGTCCGCGCCGCGTCTCCTCGTAGCTGACGATCAACCAGATATCCTCGAAGCCCTCAAGCTGCTGCTGAAGGCCGAAGGCTTCGACGTCGAGACCGCAGCCTCTCCCCGCGCCGTGGTGGCCGCCGTCGAAGCGCGCGACTTCGACGCGCTACTTGTTGATATGAACTACACCCGCGATACGACGTCCGGAGCCGAAGGGCTCGACCTGCTCTTGCGCGTCCAGGGACTGGAGAGCCCACCCCCGGTCGTCGTGATGAC
>QHWF01000657.1:6146-10019 GCA_003222455.1 Acidobacteriota bacterium | reverse complement strand
TCACGTCGTAGTCGAGACCGAGGTCGAAGAACTCCGCGCTCTGCAGAAAGCTCGCAATCGCTGCGTTCGTTTCGAGCGCGCGGGGAATCGATCCGATCAGGAATCGCTTCGACTCGTCGAGCTCCTTGGGCGTGAGTCCGTCGGTCACCAACAACCGGATTTCATCGTCGATTGACGAGACGGTGCGGTCGACGTTCGCGGGACTCACGCCGGCTCGCACCACCAACGGTCCTTCCGCGACGTTGGCATCGAACGAGCTCGACACGTAATATGCCATCCCCTGCCGTTCGCGAATGCTGTCGCCCAGGCGGCCGCCCATCGAATACTGACCGAACACGTTGTTCATCAGCCAGGACGCGTAGTACCTGGGATCGTTTCGCCGGATGGTGGTGAAGCCGTAGGCGATATCGGCCTGGGCTTTGTTCATCATCGGGACCACCAGCCGGGTGCGGCGTGTCGCCGGCACGACAGGCGGAGGCGTGAGCGGCTTCGGCACCGGCCTGCGCCATCCGCCGAACACGCGCATCACGGTCTCCTGCGCGCGCGGCGGCTCGATGTCGCCGACGAGGGCGACGCTCAACTCACTCGGCGCGAATCGTTGCGCGTGGAGATGCAGCAACTGCTCGCGCGTGACGGCTTCGACAACGTCAATCGTTCCCTTCGGGCGGCGGCCATACGGGTGGCCGTCCGGATACAACCGCTCCATCAACGTCTCGGACGCGCGCACCGCCGGGTTGTCTTCATCCTGCCGAATCGCCGTGATCACTTCGCCTTTGCGGGTCGCGATCTCGGGATCCGGCAGCGACGGCGCGATGAGGATGTCGCCGAGCAGTGAAAGCACCGACGCGAAATCGCCGGCGAGCGTCGTGCACACGACCGACATCACATGGCGGCTGACCGTCATCGTCAGCGTCACGCCGCGGCCGTCGAGGTCCTCGGCAATATCCGCCGCCGTGCGGCTGACCGTGCCCCGATCGATGACGCGCGACAACAACCATGCCGTGCCTGGCGCGGCGGCCGGATCCGCGATCGACCCCGTTCGCATCGCCAGATTGATCGCCACGGCAGGCGTCGTCGTGGTCTGCTTCATCAGCAGCACCACGCCGTTCTCCAGCTTCACGCGCGTTGGCGCCAGGCCGGACGATGGCAGCTTGATCGCCGGCGGTCGAAAGTCGGACTTCACGGTCTGGACTGCTCACTTCCACTGCCGATCGGCAGAGGCTCGAACCATCCAATGGTTCGGTTCGACGCGGCGAGAATCCGGCGCGCCGCAGTCATCACGCTGTCGGCGGTCGCGGTCGCGATCGCGCCCGGCAATGTCCTGAACAGTTCGACCTCGGCGATGGTTTCGAAATACCCCAACTGGTGAGCGATGTTCGTCACGCTGTCGTTCTCGAAGACGAGTCGCGCCTCGAGCTGGGCTTTGGCTTTCGCGAGCTCCATCGTCGTGATCCCCTCACGCTGCACTCGATCCAGCTCCTCGAGCAGGACGCCTTCCGCACCCGATAACGACGTGCCCTCGGTTGCGGTCGCCGACACGGTGTACAGGAACGGCTGCGCGGTCGGCACGATCGATCCCGACACGCTCGATGCGAGACCACGATCGACCAGTGCCCGATAGAGGCGCGCGCTCCGCTGTGGCGGCGCGATACGAAAACTCGACCACAGGTTGAGGCCCTTCGCGCCGGTCAGGACGGCGTCGAGCACCACGAGTGGAACGAAATCGGTGTCGGTTGCAGCCGGCGCGTGAAACGAGGCTTTCAGGTACGCGGTCGTTCCCTCTCTGCGAATGGTGACGCGCCGCTCGCCCGTCTGCGGCGGCTCTACCGTGTGCAGCCGCGGCACGCCGGCGCCGGGCTGGATGCGGCCGAAATGATGGGCCGCCTGGCGAAGGGCCGAATCGGTGTCGACGTCGCCGACGATCACCAGCGTGGCGTTGTTGGGGATGTAATAGCGACGGTAATACCCGTAGAGATCGTCGCGCGACATCGTCTGCAGGTCCGAGAGCCACCCGATGGTCGGATGTCGATAGGTGTGCGCTTTGAAGGCGGTCGCCGTCACCTCCTGATCGAGCAGCTGATCCGGATCGTTTTCCCCGCCCTGCAGCTCCGAGATGATGACGGTGCGCTCCGACTCGCAGTCGTCGGGATGGTACAGGCAGCTGGCCATTCGCTCGGCCTCGATGAACAGCATGCGGTCGAGCGCATCGCGGGTGGCAGTCTCCAGATACGTGGTCTGGTCAATCCAGGTGTAGCCGTTCCACGCGCCGCCGAACTGCTCGATGATGCCTTTCACCTGATCGCGCGGGATGTTGGTGGTCCCCTTGAAATTCATGTGCTCCACCCAGTGGGAGACACCCGTCAGCCCGGGACGTTCGTCTTTCGAGCCCACCTTGTACCAGCACCACACCGAGGCGAGCGGCGCGGTGTGCTCCTCCTGGATGAGCACCTTCAGTCCATTGTCGAGCGTCGTTGAACGCATCACCTTCCATTATAAAATCGTTGGATTACCCATGCCTGAATGGAAAGACACCGTCAACCTGCCGCGCACCGACTTCCCGATGAAGGCCGGCCTGCCGACCAGCGAGCCGCAGACGCTCGCCCGCTGGGCCGAAATGGACCTCTACGGCAGAATCCGGGAGGCACGCGCCGGAGCGCCGAAATTCGTGCTGCACGATGGTCCGCCGTACGCCAACGGCAACATCCATATGGGCACGGCGCTCAACAAGATTCTGAAGGAGCTCGTCGTCAAGTCGCGATCGATGGCCGGCTTCGACGCGCCGTACGTGGTCGGCTACGACTGCCACGGGCTGCCGATCGAGTTGCGCGTCGACCGCGAGCTCGGGCCGAAGAAGCGTGACCTGTCGGTGGCCGACTTCTGCCGCGCCTGCCGCGCGTACGCCGAGCGGTTCGTCGGTGTCATGAGCGAACAGTTCCAGCGGCTGGGCATTCTGGCGACATGGGGCGCACCGTACCTGACGATGAACTTCAAATACCAGGCGGCGATCGCGCGCGCGCTGGGCAAGTTCGTCGAGCAGGGGCTCGTGTACAAGGGCAAGAAGCCGGTGCACTGGTGCATTCACTGCCGGACGGCGCTGGCCGAAGCGGAAGTCGAGTACGAAGATCACTCGTCGCCGTCCATCTACGTCGAGTTCCCGCTGGCGCCGGAGAGCGCCGGCGACGTGGCGGCTCGCTTTCCGTCGCTCGCCGGCCTTCCCGTGTCCGTGCTGATCTGGACGACGACGCCGTGGACGATTCCGTCGAACCTCGCCATCGCGTTTCATCCCGAATTCGACTACGCGGCGTACCTGGTCGGCGGGAGCGGCGGAAACGGCGTCCGCGCCGTGATCGTCGCCGAAGCTCTCGCGGAGAAAGTGTCTGCCGCCGTTGGCAGGGCGTTCGGCGCGCCGGTGGCGCGGATGAAAGGTGAACAACTGGAGCACATCCGCTTTCAGCACCCGCTGTACGCGCGCGCTTCGCCGGGTGTGCTCGGCGACTATGTGACGCTCGACGCCGGCACCGGCGCCGTGCACACGGCTCCAGGACATGGCGCCGACGACTTCAACACCGGAATGAAGTACGGGCTGGAGATCTACGCGCCAGTCGGCCCGGCCGGGCACTTCCTCGACAACGTGGAGCTCTTCGGCGGCCAGCGCGTCTTCGATGCGAATCCCAGGATTGAGGACGCGCTCGACGCGCGCGGCCGTCTCTGGCACCGGGAGGCGTTCTCGCATCAATACCCGCACTGCTGGCGGTGTCACAACCCGGTGATCTTTCTGGCCACGTCGCAGTGGTTCATCGCGCTGGACAAGCCGGCGGCGTCCGTCGCCGGCGGCTCTCGGCTGACCAACCGCACGCTGCGCGACGCGGCGCT
>QHWF01000657.1:0-6003 GCA_003222455.1 Acidobacteriota bacterium | reverse complement strand
AGTTGTATGGCGCCGATTCATGGTACGAGCGGCCCATCGAAGACTTCCTCCCGACAGGACTGGTCTGCCCGTCGTGTGGCGGCGACAGCTTCGAACGGGAGATGAACATCCTCGACGTGTGGTTCGATTCAGGGTCGAGTCACGAGGCCGTGCTCTCGGTGTGGCCCGAGCTCACCTGGCCGGCCGACATCTACCTGGAAGGCAGCGATCAGCATCGCGGCTGGTTTCAAAGCTCGCTGCTGGTCGGCCTCGGCACGCGAGGCCGCCCGCCCTTCCGGGAGGTCGTGACCAATGGTTTCCTGATCGACATGGACGGCCGGAAGATGTCGAAGTCGATCGGCAACGCGCTCGAGCCCCACGACGTCATCAAGCAGAGCGGCGCCGACATCATCCGGCTGTGGACCGCGATGAGCGAATATCAGGAGGAGATCCGCGTCGGGCGCGAAATCCTCGCGCGTGTGGTCGAAGCGTATCGCAAGCTTCGCAATACGCTGCGCTACCTGCTCGCCAACCTGTACGATTTCGATCCGGCGACCGATAGCGTGCCCTATGCCGGGCTCGAAGAGATCGAACGGTTCATTCTGGCCCGCTACGCGCAGGCCGCCACCCGCATGCTCGAGGGCTATGACGCCTACGACTGGGCGACGGTCTGCCAGGCCCTGAACCAGTTTGCGACCGTCGATTTGAGCGCCTTCTATGCGGACGTGTCGAAGGATCGCGTCTACACATTCGCGGCGCGGTCACACGAGCGCCGGTCAGCCCAGTCGGCGATGTATATCATCGCCGACGGCCTCACGCGGCTGATGGCGCCGATTCTGTCGTTTACGGCGGACGAAGTCTGGAGATATCTCCCCGGTCGACGTGTCGAGTCGGTGCACATCGCCGTATTCCCCACCGCCGCGCAGCTCGAACCGCTCTTCGATCGGCGTCTGCTCGAGCGCTGGACGCGGCTCATCGATTTGCGCAACCAGGTGCTCGCCGAAATCGAGCCCCTGCGGAAGGATAAACACATCGGTAGTTCGCTGCAGGCGAAGGTCGTTGTCTCCGCGACGGACGTCGAGCTCGCGTTCCTCGAACCATACGCCCGGTATCTCCCGATGCTGTTCATCGTTTCCGACGTCGAGCTCCGGCGTGCTCCGCCGGACATCGATGCGGGCGCCGACGCGAAGCCCCGCGTCTCAATCGAGCGCGCGGCCGGGGTGAAATGCGAGCGCTGCTGGCGGTACGTGCCGCGGGTCTCGAGCGAGCCGGCATCGGCGGGCCTGTGCGAACGCTGCCAGGATGCACTCGCGCAAACCGTCAATGGCTGAGGCAGTGAACGAGGCGATCGGACCCGGAGAAGCCGACGCGGCGGCGCCGCCGCCGCCGCGCCGAATCGAGGTCTGGCTGCCCATTCTGATCGTCGCGCTCGATCAGCTGACGAAATTCGTCGTGAATCGCACGGTGCCGCTCCATACGAGCGTCACGGTCATTCCGGGGCTCGTCGATTTCACGCACGTGCGAAACAGCGGCGCCGCGTTCGGGATCCTGAACGCTGTCGAGTTTCCGTTCAAGTCGGTCGTCATCGCCGTGATCGCAACCGCGGCGCTCGTCGGCGTCGGGATGTACGCCGCCAGCCTCGCGCACCATCAACTCGTGGCTCGCCTTGGCCTGGCGCTCATCATCGGTGGCGCGGCGGGGAACCTGATCGATCGCATCGCCGCCGGATCGGTGGTGGATTTCGTCGATGTCTACTGGCACACGTATCACTTCTGGGCGTTCAACGTCGCCGATTCGGCGATCAGCGTTGGAGTGGCGATAATGATTCTCGACATGCTCGGTGTCGACAAGCGGACCGCGAGTTGAAGGTGTGAAATAATCGACCATTCGAGGTACAACCGCCACTTCGAAATGCAACCACGATCCGAGGCCACGAAGAAATGCAACCACGAAGGCACGAAGACACGAAGGACGCACGAAGAAGAAAAGAAGCCAATTCATTCTTCTTCGTGTTTTCGTGGCTTCGTGGCCAAGGCCTGGCTGACTGCCGAATCGCCGCTGAAAGCATAGGGTCGATATCGTTACGGCCCATCGTGGGCTAGCAGAATTATGTATCCAAAACTCCTCGAGCTCCGCTCGATCCCGATCGTGGGCCAGCTCACGCTCTACACCTATGGCGTCCTGCTCGCCGCTGCGTACCTGCTCGGCCTGAAGCTCGCCATGGCCCGCGCGAAGCACCGCGGCCTTGACGCCAATCGTGTCCTCGACCTCGGCATCTACATCATCATCAGCGCGCTCATCGGCGCCAAGCTGCTCCTGCTGGTCACCGATTTCAACACCTTCAGGGCCGATCCGCGCGAACTGTTGACGCTCCTGCGGTCGGGCGGCGTCTTCTATGGCGGGCTGATTCTCGCGGTCACCGTGGCGCTCCTTTACATCCAGCGGGTCGGCCTTCCGTTGTGGACGACGTGCGACGTGTTCGCGCCCGGCATCGCGCTCGGGCACGTCGTCGGCCGCTTCGGCTGTCTCTTCGCCGGTTGCTGTTACGGCAAGCCGACCACGAAGGCGTGGGGCATTACGTTCACGGATCCATTCGCGGCGGCCAACGTCGGCACACCGCTCGGCGTGCCGCTGCATCCGACACAGCTCTACGAAGCGGGCGCCGAGCTGCTGATTCTGGGCACGCTCTTATGGACCGAGCGCAAGGGCCGGCCCTTCGCAGGGCGGACCTTCTGGCTGTACATGCTCCTGTATGCGATCTCACGGTTCATCATCGAATTCTTCAGGGGGGACGAGCGCGGCACCGTGTTCATGTTCTCGACCTCGCAGTTCATCTCGCTGCTCCTCGCACCGCTGGCGCTCGTGATGCTGGTGTATCTGTCGCGGGCAAAGGCGCCGGAGCCCAGGCGCGCGCGCAAAGCCGCGTAATCAACTCTCAAGGCTCAACTCTCAAGGCTCAAGGCTCAAGGCTCAAGGCTCAAGTGTCAGAACGGCTGGAGCGTTGACAGTTGAGACTTGAAAGTTGAGAGTAGAGACTCGAGCGTTGAGACTTGAGCGTTGAGAGTTGAGACTTGACCATTGTCGTTCCCCTGGACAGCGACGGTGTTCGTCTCGATCGGTTTCTCGCGTCGGTGCTGGGTGACCAGTCTCGATCGCAGATTCAGCGTCTGATCAAAGACGGCCACATCCTCATCGCCGGCAGCACGGTCAAACCGAACCATCCGGTGAAAACCGGCGATTCGATCGCGGTGGACATCCCCGACCCAGTCGACCCGATGCCGCAGCCTGAATCGCTGCCGCTGCCCATCCTCTATCAGGATCCCGACGTCATCGTCGTCGACAAGCCGGCAGGAATGGTCGTCCATCCCGCGGCCGGGCATACTGGCGGGACACTCGTCAACGCGCTGCTGCACCATATTGACGACTTGAGCGGCATCGGCGGCGAACGAAGGCCGGGCATCGTCCATCGCCTCGATCGCGGGACCGTGTGCCGGGCGACCTGCGCGTTGTGAGGCATCTCGATCGCCCCTTTCTGCACGCCTCCCGTCTCGTGTTCACGCACCCCCTTGACGGCCGCCGGATGGAATTCGAAAGCGAGCTGCCGGCCGACCTGCAGGGAGTGCTGGAAGAACTGCGATCAACTGCAGCGCGCTAGAGCGAACGTCACGATC
The DNA here is from genome assembly GCA_003222455.1 of Acidobacteriota bacterium. Lineage (GTDB taxonomy): Bacteria > Acidobacteriota > Vicinamibacteria > Vicinamibacterales > CAVVIG01 > QHWF01. The sequence goes on along the minus strand of QHWF01000657.1, from coordinate 2,353 downwards.
GAACGCAGAGGCCGCAAAGGACGCAAAGAAAACAATAGTGTCTTGGCGGCCTTCGCGGCCTTTGCGTTCCAAGGCAGCGTCAGTTAGTCGGACACGCTCCAAGCGCGCGCGCGTAACGTCGCTGAAACATCACGCACCCGGTCACGCTCACGTGGCGCAGCAGGTCGGGCCGCAGCAGTTCCTGGCCTCGGGCTTTCGTGCGCGGACGAACGCGCTCGCGAACTTGTCTTCGACTTGCGGCGCCAGGCCGTCGACGTCTACGCCCGTTTCTGTCAGAAAGGCGCGCGCATCGTCGATCTTGTAGATGCGCCACGGCTCAATCTCGACCTCGGCGAAGCCGGCAGCCTTCAGCTTGGTCGCGTACTCCTGCTCCTCGAGCGCGCCGGCGATGCAGCCGACCCACAACTCCATGCTGCGCCGGATGTCGGCCGGCACGTCGCCACGGACGACTATGTCGGACACGGCGAATCGGCCGCCGGGCTTCAGCACGCGAAAAGCCTCGCGCAGCACCGCGTCCTTGTCGCTCGACAGGTTGATGACGCAGTTCGAGATGATGACGTCGACTGAGTTGTCCGGCAGCGGGATGGATTCGATGGTGCCCTTCAGCAACTCGACGTTCGTCGCGCCGGCCTTCCGCTGATTCTCGCGTGCCAGCGCCAGCATCTCGTCCGTCATGTCGAGGCCGTAGGCTTTGCCGGTGGGCCCCACGCGCTTCGCCGAGAGCAACACGTCGATGCCGCCGCCGGATCCGAGATCGAGGACGGTCTGGCCGGGTTCGAGAGCGAGCAGTGCGGTCGGGTTGCCGCAGCCGAGCGACGCTGTCACGGCATCCGCGGGCAGGCCGCTTGTCTCGGCATCCGAGTACAGATTCGACGTCATCGGGTCGCCGCAGCCGCACGCCGTTGGGCCGCAACAACCGGTGTTGATCGACCCCTTCCTCACCGAATCCGCGATGGCGCCGTATTTCTCACGAACCGCTTGCTGGATGTCTGACATGACCTGCCTCCTTGTATCTGCAAAAACGAATATACTGACTGTAGGCGGTCGTGTTATATTTGTCAAGGCAAATATATGACTAAGCAATTGGTCGAAATGGAAAGCCTGTTCAAGGCGCTGGCCGATTCGACCCGGCTCCGGATCCTCGGACTGCTGCTGACCGGCGAGGTTTGCGTGTGCGACATCCACGAGAGCCTCAGAATCCCGCAACCGAAGGCGTCGCGCCACCTCGCGTACCTGCGGCGTTCGGGCCTGGTCGAGACGCGGCGAGACGGCCTCTGGATCCACTATCGCCTCGGGAAATTCGTCGATCCCGTGATGGCGGCCATTGTCGACGCGGTCCGGCACGGACTGACACACGTCGACACCGTGCACCGCGATGCCGAGCGGCTGCAGAAACGGACCGGCTGCTGCGTGCCGGCGCCAGGCGACGTCACCGGTGTGTCGTGCTGTGCGCCGGCGAGGCAGGTTCCAGTACAGGTGGTGCGATGACCGTGCGCCCACAGACACGCATCGAAACAGCGACGCCAGCTGACGCTGACGATGTACTCCGTCTCCTGGATCAAAATCATCTTCCGCTCGACGGCCTGGTGGACCATATCGCTACCACGGTCGTTGCGCGCCACAACGGCGTGATCGTCGGCAGCGCCGCGCTCGAGATCTATCCTGACGGGGCGCTCCTCCGATCCGTGGCGGTCGCGCCGCAATTGCAAGGGCACGGACTCGGCCACGAGTTGACGGACGCCGCCATTCGCCTGGCACGCGACCTTCACGTCCCGGCGATCTACCTCCTGACCACCACGGCGGAGCGGTACTTCCCGAAGTTCGGGTTCGAGCGCATCCCGCGAGCCGACGTTCCGCCGACGGTGCAGACCTCGATCGAATTCACTTCCGCATGCCCGTCGAGTGCAACGGTCATGCGCAAATCGCTGTCGGTGGCGGATGAGTCATGCCCGCGAGAATCGCCATCAACGGCTTCGGGCGCATGGGACGGCTTGCATTGCGTGCCGGATGGGGACGACCGGACCTCCGGTTCGTCGACATCAACGAAGTGGCCGGTGGACCGGAAACCGCGGCGCACCTGTTGATGTTCTCAACCGATCGATCGAGTTGGCACAGAAGGTCGGAGCATCGTTATGAGCGCACCTGCTCGGATCGTTGCGAGAACCGCACCAACGATCAGTATTCGCAATTACGCCATCGTGACCGCCGCGTACTGGGCGTTCACGCTCACCGATGGCGCGCTCCGGATGCTTGTCTTGCTCCACTTCAATCAGCTGGGCTACACGCCGGTGCAGCTCGCCTTTCTGTTCCTGCTCTACGAATTCTTCGGGATCGTGACGAATCTCGTCGGCGG
>QHWF01000656.1 GCA_003222455.1 Acidobacteriota bacterium | reverse complement strand
CGTCGAAGATTTGCTGCCAATGCACGCCCGCGTCGGTCGTTTTCGCGATGCCGCCGGACGCGCTACCGGCGTAGTACACGAGCGCGTCGCCGGGGACGCCGACGACCGCCGAGATCCGGTTGCCCTCTGGTCCAACGAAGCGCCAGCGCATCCGACCGTAGACATCGGGACCGGGCCGCCCGGGCTGACCCTGCGCGATCAGCCCGGCGCCGATCGGCAGCAGCGCGACGACGACGAGAATCAGCTTCTTCATAGGACCTCTTCGAACGCGAAGGCCGCAAAGCCCTGCGAAGGGATGTTTCCCTTCGCGGACCTGGCGGCCTTTACGTTTGTTGTGTTGCTAGAACTTGTACCTGAACGACACCTGGAAAGCGCGCGGCGGATGCCGGTTGAAGCGCGACAGATAATTCGGGCTATTGAGCTGGTTGGCTCCGTCGTTCCACTGTGTATACGCGCCGGTGTTGAAGACGTTGAAGATCCCGAGCGATGCCTCGAACCGGCGTGCGCCGGCGAGGTTGAATTCGCGACCGATGTTGAGCTGAAGGTAGCGCGTGGCCTCATTCAGCACCTGGCCCTCGCTGCGCGTCGCATAAGCGAAGCGCCATGCCGTGGCCAGCGGGTTCGGCTGCGTTGTTCCATTGGCCAGCCGCACCTGCCCCGGCCCGAACACCGGATCGGCCGTTGCCTGGATCGCCACGGGTCCCAGATATCCGCCGGCCTGGATCACGTAACTGGCCGCGACCTTGATTCCGTGCGGCGCGAAGTACTGGCCAGCCATCCGGACCGAATAGGGTCGGTACGCGACGCCGGATTCGCGGCCGCCGCCGTCCAGGCTGCTGTTGTCGCCGTTGCCGAAGAGATGCCGCGAGAGGTCTCGGTCGTTCGGGAACGCGTCAGGCTGGATGAAGCGCGCCGGATCGGTGGGATTCCACGTGCCCGTCAGATGCTGGAACTGTCGGGTACCTGTGAGAATCAACTGGAAGTTGTGCGACATGTTCTTGGTCAGGATCCCTTCGAAGTCGGTCACCACCACATCGGTCCAGCTCGCGTTGGTCTGCTGCATGACGAGACCTTGGTCGGGACTCACCAGACCGAAGCCGCCGAACGGCTGATTCGGCCCGCTCGGGTAGATGCCGTTGATGTCGACCTGCCCGTACCCGTCTTTGAAGGCGCGTCGGGTCGCGGAGACGTCCAGACTCACCGAGCCTTTGAACTGGTGAGCGAACCCCAGGACGAACTCGTCGACGTGCGGCTGACGCAGTTCCGGATCGAACGCCAGGGCGCTGATCTGCGCCGTGGCGGCCGGCGTGACGTTGACGATCTCGAAGATGCCGTCGCCGTCCGCATCGTAGAGCTCGCGACGTTCTCGACCGGTCGGCTGAGCGAACGGACTGAACGTGGTAATCGGGTCGCGGCCATTCACCTGTTCGTGAAGCCGCCCGTAGAAGACGCGCGCGACATTGCGGGCATCCGGCGTGACGAGATACGACAGCCCCAGCCGTGGGCCGACGTTCACGCTGTTCATCCGCTCGATTTTGAAGACGTCGTCGAACCGGCGGACGAAGTCCGCGCGAACGCCGATGTTGGTCGTCACTCTCGGATGCGGTTTCCACGAATCCTGCACGTACACGGCGTAGTCGCGGTCGCGTGCGGCCGTGCTCTGTACCTCGCTCGGTGAATCGTAACGGCGGTAGAACGGCACCAGGCCCGCCGCCGGGTTGTTCGGATCGCGCTGCCGGACCCGCTCGAGGACGAATCCGTCGTTGACCGTGCGGCTGGTGACATCCCGGGCGAGCACCGGAGCCGCCCAGATGCCGGTCTTGAACTCGTGCGAACCCGCCCAGCCTTCGCGGAAGTAGGTGAGATCGCCCCGGAAGACCCACATCCACGACGGCTGGATGTTGAGCGTCTGCGCGTTGTTCATCGTGACCAGCGTGCCGGTTCCGGTGGGACGACCGCTGCTGATGAACGTACTTTGATGCACTTCGACCTGCGGGCCGAATCCCTTGAAGTCCTTGTACGTGTCCTCGTCGGATCCACCTTTGTTGTTATACGAACCCGAGATCTGTGTCGTCATGCGATTCGTCCAGACCGAGCTCAGCTTGACCTGATACAGCGAGCCGCCGGCGCCCCGCGGGTTGATGTCGTGCGTCTCGCGCTCCCGGTTGCTCGTGAAGCGATTCCGGTCGTACTGCCAGAACCCGGAGAGCTGCTGGCTCGGATGGCCTGCGCTGGTCAGCTTGAGATACGGCTGATGACTCTTGGACGTATTGTCGAACGGCACGAAATCCTTTCGGAACGCGATCAGACGCGCGAGATCGTCCTCGTTCCGGCTGATGCCGTTGATCAGATCGGCGTAGCGATACGTCCCGAAGAACCAGATCTTGTCGCGCATGATCGGCCCGCCCAGAGACACGTCCGACTGATTGACGGCCTGGTAGGTCGGCAGACCGCCGGGCGCCACACCGCCGTTCGTGTTATCGCTGTTCCAATCGAGGGGCTGGAACGTATAACTCAACGATCCTTTGAGCCTGTTGCCGCCGCTTGGGGTCACGACGTTCATGACAACCCCGGTGCTCGCGGGCGAGGAGGCATCGTTGCCTCCCAGCTTTACTTCCGCGTCCTGGACCACGTCGCCGCCCATGCCCATGGAGTGGGCGGCCGCGTCGATGTAGGCCGAGGCTGGCGCGCCCTCGAGCTGGAAGGCGTGCGCGTAGATGTGCGAGCCGTGGAAGTAGTACGCCCGCCGGCCGACGCCGTCATCGACGTTGCGCGATCCGACGCCCGGCGCCAGGTCGAGCACGTCGCTGAAGAGCCGGCGCGCCGTCACCGGCGCCGCGCGCAGAAGCTCGCCATCGATGTTCAGGACGCTGGTCGGCTTGCTCGTTTCGAGCATCGGCGATTCGCCGGAGACCGTAATGGTTTCGGCGACGGTCCCGATCGTCAGCTCGATGTCGATCGCGAAGGTCAAACCAGCCCGCATGAGGACGCCTTCGCGCTTGTGCGTCGCGAAGCCTGGGAGCTCGGCCGTAATGATGTAGGTGCCGGGCGGCAGGTTGTCGAGCCGGTAATAGCCGGTGGTGTCGGTGACCGCCACGACCGGCGCAAGGAGCACCTCGCTTCTCGCCGTCACGGTAACGCCGGGTAGCACTCCGCCCTGCTGGTCCTTGATGTAGCCGCGAAGATTACCGTCACCAATCTGGGCTTCAGCAGGATTTCCGGAGAGCGCGAAGAGCGCGACCAGGCCTGCGACGAGAACGCGCGGCATCGAATCCTCCCTGAGCGAGGAGCGTTCGGCACCGTGAACGATTGGTGAGCGGAAGCTACTCC
>QHWF01000655.1 GCA_003222455.1 Acidobacteriota bacterium | reverse complement strand
ACACCTTCGTGACTTCATGCCTGCATGGCAAAAAACGTAGCGAACCATGGATTGCCATAACTCGCGCGCTCCCCTGAGAGTGTCCCTGACGGAGGCCGCTCTGTCTTCTTTGTGTCCTTAGTACCCTTTTGTGTCCTTCGACGTTCCCTACTCCTCCCCAAACGCCGCGGCCGTCGTGGCCGGTTCCAGCACGAGCGCCGCGAGCGCGATGCCGAGCCCCAGGCTGAGCGCGAACACCGACCACAGGGCACGGAGATGCGACACCATCAGCGCGTCCATGGCCATGATCGCGGCTATCAAGAGATCGAGCAATAGTGTCGGGCGGCGCGTGCGGCGCCGCTCTCTGGCCAGGTACGCCCGGTTTTTCCATTCGGTAAAGAGGAGATGCCCCCGCAACACCCCGCCGATTGTCGCACCGGCGCCGAGCGCGATGAACACCGCGACCGTGACCGGTGTCTCAATCAACCATGCCTTGATCAGCCAGCCGAGCACCGCTGCCAGCACGTACAATCCGCAGACGATCAACTGATGGATACGCCACCACGAGGCGTGCGCATCCGGCGACGCCACGTCGTCAGCGTCGACCAGCGCATCCACAATGGCTGCGGCCGACGCAAACCGATCGTCGGGGCGCTTTCGGAGGCAGCGGCCGATGACTGCCACGAGCGGCGGCGGCAGGTCGGGACAGCGGCTCACGATCGGCCGGGCATCGCTGTCGAGAACGCGCGCCACGACGGCGAGCGCCGACGAGCCCTCGAACGGATGCACCCCGCACGCGTACTCGTACACGAGGACGCCGAAGGCGAAGACATCCGCCCGTGCGTCCGCCGTCTCGCCATTGATCTGCTCGGGCGCCATGTACGCGGGCGTACCGACGACAAAGCCGGGTTGCGTGAGCGCGGGAGCCGTTCGAGCCGCACCAGCGCGGACGTCAGTGACGGCGGCCGTGAGCCGGGACGCCCGGCTCGGCATGAGCGCCAGGCCGAAGTCGAGAATTTTCAGCCGGCCGTCGCGCGTGCGCATCACGTTCTCCGGCTTGAGGTCGCGGTGGACCAATCCGCGTTCGTGCGCACTGGCGAGGGCCGATGCGAGCTCGCGCGCCGTGCGTAAGACGTCGCGTGACGAAGGGCGCTCGCCTGCTGCGATTTCCTCCCGCAGGGTCCGGCCGTCGAGGAACTCGGTGGCGATGTAGAGGTCGCCGTCGACGTCCTCGAGCGCATAGACCGTGCAGATGCCGGGATGCGTGAGCGACGCGGCGGCTCGGGCTTCGCGGCGCAGCCGCTCACGATGCGCACCGTTCCGAATCAGGTGCGGGGCGAGCGCCTTCAGCGCAACCGTCCGATCCAGACGCTCGTCGCGTGCCAGATACACCCGGCCCATGCCGCCGCGGCCGATCTCCCGAACGATCGTGTACGAACCCACACGTGCGCCGGCCGCCAGCGGCTCGTCGTCCAGCAGATCGGGCAGGGCTTCGGCAGCCGGCTGCTTCAGGAATTCGCCGGCCTTCGAATGATTGTAGAGGAGTGATTGCACTTCCTGCCGCACCACCGGATCGTCCGCGGCCTCGCGCGCGATCCAGGCGAGCGCCTCGGTCGATTCGCGATCGACGACCGCTTCGAAAAGCTCGCGCACGCGGCGATGCTGATCAGATGTCATCGCGTCACGTTCAAAGTTTCGCCCCGTTCACGGCTTCGCCTCCGTCCCGTCCGTTCCCTCGGCGCTCAGCTCCCGATACAACCACGCACGCGCGAGGCTCCATCGGCGCTTGACTGTGGCCGGCGAGATGCCAAGCGCGTCTGACGTCTCGTCGATGCTGAGTCCGGCAAAGTAACGAAGCTCGACGATGCGCGCCTGTTCCGCGTCGATCTTCTCGAGCCGCTCCAGGGCGTCGTCGAGCGCCGGCAGCATCGCCTCTGGCGCCGCGGCAACCGCCAGCGTCTCCGAGAGCGAGACCCGATCCAGTCCGGCCCAGCGCTTCTGCGCACCACGCGCACGCGCACGCTCGACCAGAATCTGACGCATCGATCGCGCCGCAATGCCGACGAAGTGCCGCTTGTCGTGCCACGGGGTACCGGCGCCCGCCAGCCGCAGGTAGGCCTCGTGGACGAGAGCGGTCGCCTGAAGCGTCTGTCCCGGACGCTCGCGTCGCATGTACGCGGCGGCCAGGCGACGCAGCTCGTCGTACACGAGCGGCGTGAGCTCGTCAGCGGCGGCGGGATGACGGTCGTCTGCGCTCATCGGAGTCCCCGAAGATTTCAGATTGAAGATTTCAGATTTAAGATTTCAATCTGACGTGTTCAATCTGAAATGGTTCAATCTGAAATCTTAAGTCTGAAATCTGAAATCTCACGAGTATCGTACGCCGATGGTGGTCGTGGTGATGGGCGTCAGCGGCGCCGGCAAGACGACGGTGGGAACAGCACTGGCCGTGTCGCTCGGGTGCCGATTCGTCGAAGGCGATCTGCTGCATCCCGTGGCCAACATCGAGAAGATGCGCGCCGGTATCCCGCTGACGGAGAGCGATCGCATGCCCTGGCTCGCGGCAGCGCATGCCGTCATCGGACGTGCCGTGGAACGGCGCGAGTCGATGGTGATCGCCTGTTCCGCGCTGAAGCAACGCTACCGTGAGGTGTTGCGCGGTGACTGCCGGGGCGTACGGTTCGTGTATTTGAAGGTGATCCAGGCCACTGCGGCGGCGCGGTCCGCCACACGAGTCGGACACTTCGCCGGACCGGCGCTGGTGCCGAGCCAGTTCGCGGCGCTCGAAGAACCGGCCGACGCGCTTACTATCGATGCCGCGCGCCCGCCCGAAGAAATCGTTGCAGCGATTCGCCACGAATTCGGCATATGAGCACTTCACCAACGGATGCCGCCCTGGAACGCAAAGGCCGCGAAGGCCGCTAAGAAATACTGTCTTTCTTTGCGTCCTTTGCGGCCTCAGCGTTCGATCGTGACGTTCGATCCAGCCACTCCTCCGGACGCATCGAGACGAGACGGTAGCATCTCCGCAGTGCGACTACGCGCCCGTAGTACTCCGTCTTTGGAAATTCCTTCCTCAACAGACGATCGCGCAGGCGCCGCAGCTCGTGTCGATAGAGATCGCTCACGAATTGGTGAACGAGCGCGGGTTGGGTCCGCTCAGTCGGGTGAACACCATGCCGCCAGAGCTGCTCCAGCACATCGTCCCGGTAATGGAACGGCGCGTCAGCTGACAAGTGCGTCTTTCACCGCATCGAGCGTCGCGTCGATTCTTAGCATGCGTCGAGGCTGCGCGAGCGCCGCCGCAAGACCTGCAGGTTTCGGAATCGCCCGACCAATGATCGGTTCGACAATTTCCGCAAACTTCGCCGGATGCGCCGTCGCCAAGAAAACACCGACCCGACCGGCCTGCCCTACCCGCCCCA
>QHWF01000662.1 GCA_003222455.1 Acidobacteriota bacterium | reverse complement strand
TCCCGATGCGAAGGTCGCGAAGATGAAAGATGGTCGCACGCATCTGGCCCATAAAGCGGAGCATGCTGTGGACCTGGAGACCGGTGCCATTGTCGCGGTCACGCTGCAGGGCGCCGATCAAGGCGACACGACGACGATCGTTGAAACGGCCACTGCCGCAGCGGAGCAAGTCGAAGACGCGCAGGCCGACGTCACAGAACCGCAGCCGCTGGAGGAGATCATCGCCGACAAGGGGTATCACAGTAATCAGACGATGGTCGACCTCGACGCGGTCGGCATCCGCTCCTACATCGCGGAGCCGGCCCGCGGGCGACGCGATTGGTCGGAGGAGCCCGAGGCCCAGGCGCCGGTGTATGGCAATCGTCGCCGGATTCGGGGACGACGCGGCCGACGCCTGATGCGCCAACGCGGCGAGCGAATCGAACGGTCCTTCGCGCATCTCTATGACACAGGAGGGATGCGTCGCACGCATCTGCGCAGTCATGCGAATATCTTGAAGCGCCTCCTGATTCATGCGGGTGGCTTCAATCTCGGGCTCGTCATGCGACACATGATTGGCATCGGCACGCCGCGCGGCCTGCAGAGCCGCGTGGCAGCCGTCCTTGCGACGTTGTTAGTGCTCATGGGCGTCGTCCGACGCCGGCTCACCGCGATCTCGTCGTCGCAGCGACTCATCACGACCATGCCCGGCTGGCTCTTGCCACCGACTGCGCCCACTGTCAACTCGTCACAGATCGTGACTTGCACCACGGGCTGCTAGGGAATGACCACGGAGAACGCGGGGGACGGGGAGGTTCAATCCTGCCCTTCGACGTTGCTCAGCCAAATGGACTGGAGAGTTGCCTATGAATCGCCGGAGCTTTCTGACTACTTCCGGAGCGGCCGTCGTTGCGGCAACGATTCCGGACGCTGGCACCTGGCAGGCGCCTCGAGCAAAGGCCCGCTTCCGCACGGGACTGGTCGCCTACTCGTACCGGCAAGCGCTTCAGGCAAAGACGATGACGTACGAAGATCTCATACGCATCGCTGTCGAGACCGGCACCGACGGCATCGACATGACGGTGTACTGGTTGCCCGCCACGACGGATGCCTATCTGTTGCCATTGCGTCGTCTCGCATACAGGAATCGCGTCGAGATTTACAGTATCGGAACACGCGTGCGGCTCGCGCAGCCCACCGCCGCATTGCGGGAACAGCAACTGGACGAGCTGCGCAAATGGCTGGACGTGGCGCAGAAGGTCGGCGCGACGCACGTGCGCGTGTTCGGCGGCGCGAAGCCTGACGGAGCCACTCTGGAGGAGGCCATCGGGTTTGCAGCCGAGACGCTGAAGCGGGGCGCCGAGCATGCCGGCGCGCGCGGATTGATTCTGGGTGTGGAGGACGATGGCGGCATCACGGACTTCGCGAAGGAGACGATTGAAATCGTCAAACGCGCCGACTCACCGTGGGCCGGAATGAACCTCGACATCGGAAACTTCCGCCCCCCGGCGGTGTACGATCAGATAGACATGTCGATCCCGTATGCGGTCAGCACTCACGTCAAAACCGAGGTGGCGCGCGATGACGGCAAGACACGCGCGCCGTCCGACCTGGACCGCGTGTTCAAGATGTTCGCGGCGCATGGCTTCCGCGGCTATATGGGCCTCGAGTACGAGGCGTCCGGCGATCCGGCAACCGCGGTGCCCGGCTATCTGCGCCGTCTGCGGGAATTGGCCGTCAAGTACTCCGATTGATCGGAGCAGGCCGTCAACGTGATACCCGTCGAAAACCTCTTCGAAGCGCACCTGACGGTGACCGACCTCGATAGAGCCATCGCGTTCTACCGAGACGTCGTCGGCCTTCAGTTGGCCTACATCGCGTCCGGGCGACAGGCCGCCTTCTTCTGGATCGGTACTGCCGGGAACGCGATGCTTGGGCTGTGGGGGACCGGATCGGGCCCGCAGAGGATGGCGTTGCACACGGCGTTCCGCGTGAGCCTCGCCGATGTCGTCGCAGCCCCGCGCGCGCTGCGGTCCGCGGGCATCACGCCGCTCGACTTCGACGAGCAACCGACGGATCAGCCCGTAGTCTTCGCCTGGATGCCGGCCGCGTCCGTCTTCTTTCGCGATCCCGACGGTCACCTGCTGGAGTACATCGCCATGCTCCCACACGAGCCGCGCCCTGAACAGGGCGTCGTTCCGTGGCGTGTGTGGGAGCTCACCCATCGTGTCGACGGGCGATAACGTGGTGACCGTTCCTCCGGCAGTTTTACCGAAAGACCCCCTTGGGTATCATGGCGTGAATCCCTTTCGTTCCGTCCACCGCCTGCGTTACGACAAGATCCATCGCTGCGCTCAGCAGCATGTAGGCGTCATCTCTCGAGAGCTTCTTGTTCGCGACAATAAAGTCGATCATCTCGCGCGTCGCGATTTTCGCCGCTTCGTTGAGATCCCTGTGCAGACCCATGGTGATGTGGATGTTTCTTCTAAGGGAGGGACAAACCATGCAACGACGAAGGCGGGTGGTGATTGCGCTGTTGGCGGTGATCCTCCTCGGACCAGCGAGCGCGTTCGCGCAGCAGGAGTCGGCGACGATCACCGGTGAGGTCCGCGACGCGTCCGGCGCGGTCGTGCCGAATGCCGCCGTGACGGTCACCAACATCGACACGAACATCACCGTCGCCACGGTGACCAACGATCGCGGCGCGTACACCGTCCCGAACCTGCGGCCCGGACATTACTCCCTCACCGCGGAGGCCCCCGGCTTCACCAGGACCGTCCGCACCGGGCTGACCCTGCAGGTGGCGCAGGTCGCGCGCGCGGACGTGACGCTCGAAGGCAGCCAGTTGACCGAAACCGTGCAAGTGGTCGGTGCCTCACCCCTGCTCGAAACGCTCACCTCGTCCCGCGGCTCGGTGATCGACCAGCGCAAGATCGTCGAGCTGCCGCTGAACGGCCGCGACTACAACCAGCTCGCGCTGCTGTCGCCCGGTGTGCTGCCGGGCACGCCGAGGCTCGCGAGCGTCAACTTCAAGGGCGTGCTCAACGTCAACGGCAATCGCACGTTCAACAACGTCTTTCTGCTGGACGGGGTCGACAACATCTCCTACTCGAATTCGTTTCGCGGCGAGAACGTTCAGCTCGTCCAGCCGTCGATCGAGGCGCTCCAGGAATTCAAGATACAGACGAACGCCTACTCGGCCGAGTTCGGCCGCAGCTCGGGCGCGGTCGTCAACGCCACGATCAAGTCGGGCTCGAACACCGTCCGCGGAAGCGTGTACGAATTCTTCCGCAACGACGCGCTCGATGCGAACAACTACTTCTCGCGGCTGCTGGGCGCGCCGAAGCCCGTTCGCGAGCGCAATCAGTTCGGCGGAGCGGCCGGTGGACCGCTGGTGAAGAACCGGACGTTCTGGTTCGGCGACTACGAAGGGCTGCGCGACCGCGAGGGCATTCCGCGCGTGCGCCAGGTGCCGACGGCCGCGGAAAAGGCCGGCCTGTTCGACGCGGCCGTATTCGATCCGTTCACGGCGGGACGGCCGGAGTTCGG
>QHWF01000661.1 GCA_003222455.1 Acidobacteriota bacterium | reverse complement strand
CGGACGAAGCGACTTACGAAGCGACGATCGGAGAGTTGGAGGCGTCACTCGACCGCGCGTCCGCAGCCAGTCCGAATCCTGGCCGAACGGCGACGCTCCGGCGGCTCACTCGCACCGAATACCAGAACGCGATCCGCGATCTCCTCGCGCTGGACGTTGATGTCGCCTCGCTCTTGCCGGCAGACGACTCCAGTTATGGCTTCGACAATGTGACGGTCGGCGATCTCTCGCCGACCTTGCTGGATCGCTACGTCTCAGCGGCGGAGAAAATCAGCCACGTGGCCGTCGGACGTCCCAGCCGTTCGCCAGGCGGCGAAACCATCAGGATTCCCGCGGATCTGACGCAGGAAGAGCACTTGAACGGCCTTCCGGTCGGCACTCGCGGCGGCGCAGTCGTTCCTTATACGTTTCCCCTGGACGGCGAGTATGAGATCCAGATTCGTCTGACGCGAGATCGCAACGAGCACGTCGAGGGTTTGACCGAGGCGCACGAGCTGGAGTTGCTGCTGGACAGGGAGCGACTGCAGGTGTTCACGGTGAAACCGCCGCAGCGGGAGGCAGGATTTTCTGAGGATTATCAACCGTCCCACGACATGGTCGACCAGCACCTCAAGATCCGCGTTCCGGTGAAGGCGGGTCCGCACGCCCTCGGCGTGGCCTTTCTGAAAAACCCGTCGGTGCTGCTCGAAACCGCACGTCAGCCCTACCAGGCACACTTCAATTCGTACCGGCATCCCCGGATCCAGCCCGCGATCTACTCCGTCTCGATCATCGGTCCCTATGCGGCGAAGGGTCCTGGTGAGACGCCCAGCCGTCGCCGGATCTTTGTGTCGCGGCCCGCCGGCCCGGACGACGAAGAAGGCGCCGCCAAACGCATCCTGGCGGCGCTGATGCGAAGAGCCTACCGGCGGCCCGTTCACGATGCCGACCTTCAAGGCCCGCTCGAGCTCTACCGGCAAGCGCGCGTGGACGGAGACCCGGGAAGCCCTGGAAACCCTGGAAACCCTGGAGACTTTGACGCGGGCATCGAAATGGCCGTGTCCGCCGTGCTGGTGAGTCCGCAGTTCCTGTTCCGCGTCGAAGAAGATCCTCCCGGCGTTCCGCCGCATACGGTCTATCGCATCAGCGATCTGGAACTGGCGTCGCGCCTCTCATTTTTCCTGTGGAGCAGTATTCCGGACGATGAGCTGCTCGACGTGGCGGTTGCGGGAAAACTCCACGAGCCGGCGGTGCTGGAACGACAAGTGCGGCGAATGCTGGCGGACGCTCGTTCGGAGACGCTGGTCAGCAACTTCGCGTCGCAGTGGCTGCACTTGCGCAATCTCGCCTCGATCACGCCGGATATGCGTCTGTTTCCGGACTTCGACGACAATCTGCGTCAGGCCTTCCGGCAGGAAACGGAGCTCTTTTTCGACAGCGTCCTGCGTGAGGATCGGAGCGCGCTCGACCTGTTGCGCGCGAATTACACGTTTGTCAACGAACGGCTGGCGAAGCATTACGGCATCCCGCATGTGTACGGCAGCCGTTTCCGGCGGATCACACTGGACGAAAACGAAACCAGCCGGCGGGGCGGGCTGCTTCGTCAGGCCAGCATTCTGACGGTTACGTCCTATGCCACCAGGACCTCGCCGGTCCTGCGCGGGAAGTGGATCCTCGAGAATATTCTTGGCGTCCCTCCACCGCCTCCGCTGCCCGACGTGCCGGCGCTGAAGGACAACACGGTGGACGGGAACCTCTCGGTTCGCAAGCGGCTGGCCGAGCACCGCACCAATCAGATCTGCGCCGCGTGCCACAACCTCATGGATCCGGTGGGCCTGTCGCTCGAGAAGTTCGACGCGATCGGCCGTTGGCGAACGGTCGAGGGCGGGGCGCCCATCGACTCGTCCGGAGGCCTTCCCGACGGCAGCCAGTTTGCGGATGTCCACGGCCTCGAACAGGCGTTGCTGCGCCACCCGGAAATATTTGTCGGCACGTTTGCTGAAAAGCTTCTCACATACGCATCAGGACGCGGGGTGGAGTACTACGATGCGCCGGCGATCCGCGCGATCGTGCGGGAGGCGCGGCCGCAGGATTTCCGCGTCTCTTCAATCATCCTGGGCATCGTGAAGAGCAAGCCGTTTCAGATGAGGACGTCACGATGATTATCACCAAGAAGGCGCTGCCGCGACGAACGTTCCTGCGGGGGATGGGCGCGAGCCTGGCGCTTCCGTTGCTCGATGCCATGGTGCCCTCGATGACTGCCCTGGCCAGAACGCCCGCCGAGCCGGTGCGTCGCCTGGGTTTTGTCTACATTCCCATGGGGTGCGACATCAGTCGGTGGACGCCAGCGGGCGAGGGCCGGCTGGGCGATCTCTCCCCGGCGCTCCAGTCGCTGGCCCCGGTGGCGGATCAGCTGACGGTCATCACCAACATGGAGTTGAAGAACGCCTATCCCGGCACGCATGCCACCTCGAACGCCGCCTTCCTGAGTGCGGCGACGGCGAAATGGACCGAAAGCACCGACTATCACCTGGGTACGACGGTCGATCAGATCGCTGCCAAGGCGATCGGTCAGGAAACGCTGCTGCCATCGCTGGAGCTGGCGATGGACCTGCTGCAGACCGTGGGCCAGTGCGACAACGGCTATGCGTGCGTCTACCAGAACAATCTCTCGTGGTCGTCGCCGACGACGCCTCTTCCGGCTGAGGCGCACCCACGGATAGTCTTTGAGCGCCTGTTCGGCGAAGGGGGCAGCGCGGCCGATCGGCG
>QHWF01000660.1:960-8771 GCA_003222455.1 Acidobacteriota bacterium | reverse complement strand
CCTTGTGCTCGCCGACGGTAACGCGCGGCGTCGATCCCTTCAGGAGCTGGCGCGCCCGTGCGCCGGCGGTGACCACGAATTCGAACGAATTGGAAAGTTTGCTGCGATCAATCATGAGAAGGTCCTGACAATGGTTTCGACGGCCCCCCACATGCGCTGAAGGGTCGCCCGTTCGGCCACGACGATGCTGCGCAGGCGATCGACCGCGGCGGTCAGCTCGTCGTTGATCACCACGAAATCGTAGTCGGCGAAAGCGGCCACTTCGGCGCGCGCCACTTGCAGCCGCCGCTGGATCGCCTCCTCGCTGTCCTTGCTCCGGCTTCTCAGCCGGTGCTCGAGCTCCCCGAATGACGGCGGCATGACGAACACCGTTGTGGTGTCGAGGCCGGCAGCCCGTACCTTTCTCGCCCCCTGGACGTCAATGACCAGGACGACGTCGAACCCTTCTTCGAGCAGTCGTTCGGTATCGTTCGCGCAGGTCCCGTACAGATTCCCGACAACGTCGGCCCACTCGAGGAAATCGCCTGCGGCGATCATCTCCTCGAAGCGCTCGCGGGATACGAAATTATAGTCCACTCCGTCGGCTTCGCCGTCACGCGCGAGCCGCGAGGTATAGGACCGTGACATTCTGAGATTCGGCAGCTGCTCCACCAGGCGTTCGACCAGCGTCGTCTTGCCGGCGCCTGAAGGAGCCGACACGATGAACAGCAGGCCGCGGGCGTTACTCGACATTCTGGACCTGCTCGCGCATCTTCTCGAGCTCCGCCTTCGCTGCGATGATGAGCTCCGACACGCGGAGGCCATCGGCCTTGGCGCCCATCGTGTTCACCTCCCGGTTCATCTCCTGGAGGAGGAAATCGAGCTTGCGGCCGCACGGTTCGTCGCTGTCGGCGAGTGCGCGCCAGTGCGACACGTGGCCCCGAAACCGCGCGACTTCCTCGCTGATGTCCGAGCGCGCTGCCCAGCGGACAACCTCCTGGGCGAGGACGGTTTCGTCCACCTGGACATCGGTCCGCAGCTGGTCGAGCCGTTCCCGGAGCCGCTGCTCCATGCCGGCGCGTCCCTCGTCGGCCGCGGCGGCAATCCGCTCGACGAGATCGGCGACCATCGTCCGTCGCTGATCCAAGTCGCCGCGGAGATGCACACCTTCACGGAGACGCATCGCGTCGAGCTCAGCCAGCGCCCGCTCGACGGCGGCGCGCGCCTGCACCGCAATCGCCTCCTGGGCGGACGGATCCTCGGACGCCTGGCGATCGCGGATGGTAATGGCCTGTGGCAGGCGCAACAGATCGCCGGGCGTCAGCGCGCCCGAGACGAGGCCGCGGGCGCGCGCGCGATCGAGCGCGGCCTCGAGCGCGCGGCCGAACTCGTCATTGAACTCCACGTCTACGCCTGGCACCTGGCGCAGCTGCAGCGACAGACTGAGCTCGATGCGACCGCGTGCCACGCGCTTCGCGACCAGCGCGCGCGCATCGGCCTCGAGCGCGGCAAGCCCCTGCGGGATGCGCAGCTGGAGATCGAGGTACCGGTGATTCAGGGCGCGAATCGTGACGGCGACGGTGGCACGTTCGTCCTCGCCCGTCACGCTCGCGAACCCGGTCATCGATTTGATCACGGCAACTCTTCGGTGAGATTTCAGATTTCAGATTTCAGATTGATTGCAGATTTCAGATTGGTTGCAGATTGCAGATTTCCGATTCTGTTTTGATTGAAGACTCCAGACTGGTGAGTGTGGAGGCCAGACGCTCGATTCGGCATTGGCGATGGCAGGCGCGGCCGGCTTCCCGAATTGACCGCAAAAACGCGATTTTCAATCTGCAATCTGCAATCAATCCCAAATCTTAAATCTGAAATCTTAAATCTTAAATTTCAATTGACTGCTGTTCTTCTTTCCGCCGTTCGAGCAGCTGCAGCTGATACAACGTCGCATACACGCCGTCGGGTCGCGCGAGCAGCTCGTCGTGCCGGCCCATCTCGACCACCGTCCCGCGCTCGAGCACGAGAATCGCATCGGCACGCCGAATCGTCGAGAGCCGGTGCGCGATGACAAACGAAGTCCGGTTCATCATCAGTTTCGTCAGCGCATCCTGGACGAGCAGCTCGGCCTCGGTGTCGAGCGCCGACGTGGCCTCGTCGAGCACCAGAATCGGGGCGTTCTTCAGCAGCGCCCGCGCAATCGCCAGGCGCTGCCGCTGGCCGCCCGACAGCCGCTGCCCGCGCTCGCCGATCATCGTGTCGTATCCGTCCGGCAGCGCCAGGATGAATTCGTGGGCGTTCGCCGCCCGTGCCGCGGCCGCGACCTCCTCGATGCCCGCATCGGGCGATCCGTACGCGATGTTGCTGGCAATCGAGTCGTCGAACAGCACGGTGTCCTGCGTGACAATGCCGATCTGGCGGCGCAGCGACGCGAGCTGCACGCGCCTGACGTCGACGCCGTCGATGAGGATCTCGCCGGCGCTGACGTCGTAGAACCGCGGCAGCAGGTTGACGAGTGTGGTCTTGCCGGCGCCGCTGCGCCCGACCACGGCAATCATCTGCCCGGTGTGCACGGTGAATGACACGTCATGCAGAATGCGGCTCAGCCCATCGTCATAGCCGAACCCGACGCCACGAAACTCGACCCGGTCCTGGAACGGCGCCAGCGCGCCGGCGCCGGGCTGCTCCCTGACTTCGCTGTGCGTGTCCAGCATCTCGAAGATGCGCTCCGACGCCGCAATCGCCTGCTGCAGATTGGCGTTCACCCGACTGAGCTTCTTGGCCGGCCCGTACATCAGGAATAGCGTGCCGATGAACAGGGCGAACTGACCCGGCGTCAACCGGCCCGACGCGATCTGCCGGCTGCCGTACACGAGTGCGCCCGCCATGCCAATCCCGCCAATCAATTCCATCAATGGCGGCAGGGTCGACAACGTGGCGGTGACCTTCATGTTGGTCCGGAACAGATGATGCGACGCGCGCATGAACTTTTCGCTCTCATGCGCCTCCATGCCGAAGGCCTTGACGATGCGGTGACCGGTGAACGCTTCGGCGCCCAGATGTGACAGGTGCTCCAGCGCCTCCTGACTCCGGCGCGTGGTCCGCCGGACGCGCTGTCCGAGGCGGATCAACGGATACACGATCAGCGGCGCCCCCGTGAGGCAGACGACGGTGAGCCGCGGGTCGTAATAGAACAACAGCGCCGCGTAACCGGCGAGCGCCAGCGTTTCACGCGCAAGATCGCCCGCCGTTTCCGAGACCGCCTGCCCCGGTCGCGCCGTGGGCGAAGAACCCGGCCGACTGATTGAGGATGTGTCGATACAGCGCGTTGCGCAGGTCCCGCACGACGCGCTGCCCGACATCGGCCATCAGGTACGACGATCCGTACGATCCGATGCCCTTCAACAGGTATACGGCGACAATCGCCCATGCGGTCCAGGCCACTCGTTCCTGGTTCGGCAGGACGCTGTCGAAGATCGGTTTGATTAAGTAGGCAAGACCGGCCGACCCGGCGGCGTAAATGATCATCCCGACGACCGCCCATGCGAGGCGGAAACGGTACGGCTTCGAGTAGTCGTACAGGCGTCGGAGCGTCGCCCTACCGGTCACCATAGCCGTGCGGATGGGCCTGGTGCCACCTCCAGGCGGTCCCGACAATCGCGTCGAGGTCGGGGAACCGTGGCGTCCAGCGCAGTTCCGCCTGCGCCTTGTGAGGCGACGCGTACAAGACGGCGGGATCGCCCTTTCGCCGCGGCGCGAGCGTCCACGGTACTCGTCGCCCGCACACGCGCTCGACCAGGTTGTACACGCCGGACTTCCGGGTGTCCACGATCACTTCGAGCGCCCGGACGTGCGCATCGGCGAGATCCGTCACGTGGACGTAATCACGCAGGCACGTGCCGTCGGGCGTCGGGTAGTCGTCGCCGAACACCTGCAGGCCGCGTCCGCCGGTGGCAGCTTCGATGGCGCGCGGAATCACATGAATTTCCGGGGAATGATCTTCGCCGAGATCACCGTCGGGATCGGCGCCGGCGGCGTTGAAATATCGCAGCGTGGTCGAATGGATGCCGTGCGCCGTCTCGAAATGCGGCAGCGCCCGCTCGACGGCGAGTTTCGATTCGCCGTAGCTGTTCATCGGCCGCTGCGGGTGGGTTTCGACGATCGGCGTCTCGACCGGCTCGCCGTAGGTGGCGCACGTCGACGAGAAGACGAAATGCGGCACCGCCTCGGCCACCATGGCTTCGAGGACCGTCAACGCGCCGCCCACGTTGTTGCGGTAGTACTTGACGGGATGGGCCACCGACTCGCCGACGTCGAGGAATGCGGCAAAGTGCATCACGGATCCGATGTCGTGCTCACGCAGGGCGCGGCGCAACGCCTCGACGTCAGTGATCTCACCCTCCACGAGCTCCCCGAATTTGACCGCGGCCCGATGTCCCGCGACGAAGCTGTCGTAGACGATCGGGCGGTAGCCGGCCCGCTTGAGCGCTTTTGCCGCGTGACTGCCGATGTAGCCGGCGCCGCCGGTCACGAGGACGGCGCGCGGATCAGCGGCCAATGGAGAAGTACGTGAAACCGAGCGCGCGCATCTGCCCGGGCGAGTAAATGTTGCGGCCGTCGAACACGACCGGCGATCGCAGCAGCGCGCGCATCTTCACGAAGTCGGGCTCACGGAACTCGTTCCACTCCGTCACGATGGCCAGCGCGTCGGCATCGATCAGCGCATCGTAGCTCTTCTCGCACAACGCGATCCGGCCGTCGAACAGCCGCTTCGCCACCGGCGTCGCCGCCGGATCGTACGCCCGCACGCTGGCGCCGCGCTCGAGCAGGCGCTCGATAATCGGAATCGCCGGCGCTTCGCGCATATCGTCGGTGCGCGGTTTGAACGCGAGCCCCCACAAGGCGATGGTGCGGCCGCGCAGGTCCGTGAAATGGCACTCCATCTTCTGAATCAGACGCTCCTTCTGCGATTCGTTCACCGCTTCCACCGCCCGAAGCGTCTTGAACTCGTAGCCGTGATCCTGGGCCGACTTCAGCAGCGCCTTGACGTCCTTCGGGAAGCAGCTGCCGCCGTAGCCGACGCCGGGAAACAGGAAGGAGGTGCCGATCCGGCGATCGGCGCCGATGGCCTTGCGGACGTGATCCACATCGGCGCCCACCAGCTCGCAGACGTTGGCAATCTCGTTCATGAACGAAATGCGCGAGGCGAGGATCGAATTCGCCGCGTACTTGCACAGCTCGGCGCTCGACGTATCCATCATCAGGATCGGCGCGCCGGTCCGCGTGAACGGGGCGTACAGCTCCTTCATGATCCCCGCGGCCCGATCGTCGCCGGGCTCGGTGCCGACGACCACCCGATCCGGTTTCATGAAATCTTCGATGGCGGCGCCCTGCTTGAGAAACTCGGGATTGCTCGCGACGCTGAACGGCTGCGTCGTTTCCTTCGCAATCGCCGCGCCGACTTTTTTGGCGGTGCCGACCGGCACCGTGCTCTTGTCGACGACGACGGTGTACTTGTCCATCGCGCGGCCCACGGCGCGCGCCACCGCGAGCACGTGCTGCAGATCCGCCGACCCGTCTTCCCCCTGGGGCGTGCCAACGGCGATGAAGACGATGGTCGACGCCCGCACCGCACCGGGCAGATCGGTGGTAAAGCTCAAACGATCCTCGTGACGATTGCGCCGCACCATTTCTTCGAGACCCGGCTCGTAAATCGGAATGCCGCCGTCATTGAGCATCCCGATTTTCGACTCGTCTTTATCCACACAAATGACGTCGTTCCCGTTCTCCGCGAGACAGGCGCCCAGCACGAGACCGACGTACCCTGTTCCGACAACCGCTATTTTCATCGACAATAAGATACTGACTCGGAAAGACTTAAACAAGTGCGCGCTCTCATCGACTACCGCGCCGCGCTGCGGGACCGGACCGGCGTCGGCGAATACACGCACCAGCTTGTCCGGGCGCTCCTTGCCGCCTTTCCTCCCGAAACCCATGATCGGCCGCTCGATCTCACCTTGTTCTCGAGCTCGTGGAAGGACCGCCTGGTTCCGGCCGAGGAGCTTGCCGGCGCCGCCGCCGTCGATCGGTGCGTGCCCGTTCGCGTGCTGAACTACGCCTGGCACCGGCTCGAGTGGCCGCCGGCTGAAGAGATCGCCGGCGGCACGTTCGACGTGACCCACTCCATGCATCCGCTGCTGCTTCCCGCACGGGACGCGGCCCGCGTCGTGACGATTCACGACCTCGATTTCCTCGCTCATCCGGAGCGCACGCGAGCCGAGATCAGGCGCGACTACGCAGCACTCGTCCGCGACCACGCGAGGCGCGCCGACGCGGTCGTCGTGGTGTCGCATTTCACCGCGCGCGAGGTGGAGCGCCAGCTTGGCGTCGACCCGGAGTGTCTCGTCGTCTGTTCCCCCGGCGCACCCGACTGGCGGCCTCGGGACAGGCCGCCAACGACGGGATACGTGCTGTTTTTCGGCACGCTGGAGCCGCGAAAGAACGTCGGCGGGCTCCTGGATGCGTTCGAATGGCTCCTCGATACCGTGGCGGGCCGGCCGGCCAGCGAGGCCGGCAGCACGCCCGTGCCGGAGCTCGTGCTGGCTGGCAGACCGACCGACGAGGCCCGGCCGTGGCTCGATCGGATTGGGCGGCCACCACTGGCCGGTCGCGTGCGTCATATCGGCTACGTGGACCCCGCAGATCGGCGCGCGCTGTACGACGGTGCACGGTTCCTCGTGCAGCCATCGTTCGAAGAGGGATTCGGGTTGCCCGTTCTCGAAGCGATGACGATGGGAATTCCGGTCGTCGCTGCCAACCGCGGCGCCCTGCCCGAAGTGATCGGCGACGCCGGGCTCCTGGTCGACCCGGAGGACGTCGTGGAGCTGGGCGCCGCAATGCTACGGATGATCGATGACGAAGCGTTCGCGGGGGCGTGCGCGGCGAAGGGCGTCGTCCGTGCGCGCGAGTTCCGATGGGAGCGGACGGCGCGGCACGTCTACGACGCGTATGAGTACGCGATTCGGCGGTCGTCGGAACGCCGGGGCGGCGCAGGAGGTTAGACACGAACCTCAGCGTTCTTGATAGTTGCTGCATCTTTGCCACGAAGACACGAAACCACGAAGAAAGCCCATGTCAATGGATTCTTCGTGCGTTCTTCGTGTCTTCGTGACTTCGTGATTGCATTTCGGTGCTCGCATTTTGTGGTTTGAAAAACTCGATGAGGATCGGCATCGATACCCGTGAACTCGGTGGCCATCCGACGGGTGTGGGCCGGTACCTCGCGGGGCTCCTCCGTGAGTGGGCGGTTGACGAGCGCGTCGACGAGCGGTTCTCGACGCGGCTGATCCGCGGCGCCGGCGGCACGTGGTGGCAGCAGGTGCAGCTCCCGAAGGTCGCAGCCGCCGATCGCCTCGACGTATTCTTCGCACCCGCGTACACGGTGCCGCTCCGGCTGTGTGTGCCCACGGTGGTCGCGATTCACGACGTCTCGTACCTGGCTCACCCCGAGTGGTTCCGGCTGCGCGAAGGACTGCGGCGGCGATGGCTCACGCGCGCCAGCGCCCGCCGCGCGCGCACGATCGTCACGATCTCGGAATTTTCGAAGCGCGAGATTCTGGATCGGCTGCGGGTGCGGGAGTCGCGCGTGCACGTGATCCCGATTGGCATCGACCCGCCGGCGGCCGCCCGGGTGGCGACAGCGGACGGGGAACCGCGCATCCTCTACGTCGGATCGATTTTCAATCGCCGGCGGGTGGTCGATTTGATCCGCGGCGCCGCGGCGCTCGCCCGCCGCTACCCGGACGTGACGCTGGACATTGTCGGCGACAACCGGA
>QHWF01000660.1:0-888 GCA_003222455.1 Acidobacteriota bacterium | reverse complement strand
GTCGCCGAGTACGAGGGCCTCGGGACGACGCCGCTCGAGGCGCTCGCGTGCGGCGTGCCGCCCGTCGTGCTCGATACCGATGTGGCCCGTGAAAGCCTCGGTGATGCGGCCGTGTTCGTGCCCTTCAACAGCGACGTGCCGGCGATTGCGCGCGCGCTCGAAACCGTGTTGTTCGATCAGACCGTCCGCGCGCGGGTCCTGGCCGCGGCGCCGGCCGCGCTGGCGAAATACAAATGGCCGCGCGCGGCGGCGGAAACATTGGCGCTGCTGGAGTCAGTCGTCAATCAGTAAGGTGTGAGACCGGTTATCACGAAGACACGAAGAGACACGAAGAACACACGAAGGGACAACAGATCTAAAGACAACGTCACGATCGAACGCAGACGTCGCGAAGGACGCAACCTACAGGATTTCTTTGCCGCCTTCGCGGCCTTTGCGTTCCACGGCGGCGTGAGTTGGTCGGGCCCGCTCCCAAGAACCCTGAGGCTTCGTGAAAGACCGTCAGGTGAACCTTCGTTGCCCGATGTCTCGATCATCATCGTCTCCTTCAACGCGCGCGCTGATCTCGAGCGATGTCTCGGGTCGCTCCACGCCTCGGTGCAGGCCCGTTCATGGGAAATCATCGTGGTCGACAACGGCTCGAGCGACGGCAGCGCCGACGCCGCCGCGCGCACCCCGGGCGTCCAGGTCATTTGCAATCGCGACAATCTCGGGTTCGCCCGCGCCACCAACATCGGCATCCGCGCGAGCCAGGGGACCAATCTCCTCCTGCTCAACAGCGACACGGTGGTGCCGTCCGGCGCGATCGAGCGTCTGCTCGACATCCTCGACCTGCACCCCGACGTCGCCGTCGTCGGGCCCAGACTGATCGATGCGGCGGGAAAGGCC
>QHWF01000659.1 GCA_003222455.1 Acidobacteriota bacterium | reverse complement strand
GATCGAGCGTGAGCCACGACCGCACCTCCCCTCGGCTGATCGAGAAGATTTCAGTGTCGTTCGGAGCGGATAGAAATCGGGTGGGCGCTGGTAAGACATCAACGATGAGCGTGTGCGGGAGCCTTTAGCGCCACCGACATAGACGATGTCGTCCCAGTCCTTGGCCGTGGAGAGCTGGAGGTTTCTGGCGGCCTCACCGACACCGGTGAAATGCGCGTGGGCGTCGATGAAGCCGGGAATAGCAAGCGCCCCCTGGAGGTCGATGACACGGGTGTTCGGGCCGACCTGCGGTTGGATCTCTTGATTCGACCCGACCGCGGCGATCGTGTCGCCGACGACCGCGAGTGCTTCAGCAAGAGGACGGTCGTCGTCCACCGTGACGATCTTGCCGCCGCGCAGCACCAGGTCGGCCGTCCTCGCGGGCGCGCGCGATTGTCCCTGCGTGGCGGCAGCCGCGGCAAAGAGCAGAACCGCGCCGTACGGCATTCGCCGACTTCTCACTAGAACGTCAGCTCCGCGCTAATCTTCGTCAACCGTCCGGTCAAGACCGTGACGGGCTGCAGCCACGTCCCACCGGGCACGAAGGTGTTGTTGTAGGTCAACACGGCGCTCGAGTTCATTGCGTTATAGAGATCGACCCCGATCATCGTCCGGGTCCGACCGTACCTCAGGATTTTCGCGATGCGGAAATCGAGCTGGTTGAGTCGATCGCCGTACATCGAGCCCGGCGCGACGAGGTTCACCGTCACGTTCGGAAGGTTTCCAGCCGGCGGCCGGCCAATCGACTGGGCGACGACCGCGCTCGGCACGGCGTAGTTCGCCCCGAGCAGCGCCCCGACCTTGCTCTGGAACACGCCGCTGAACTGGACGTCGATCTTCGGAATGGTGTACGCGGAGAGTCCCCTCAGCTGCGTCTTCATGCCGTATCCGACGTGACAGTACGGACTCACCGGGTTGGTCGCCGAGTTATTGAGTGTCGATGCCCTGACAGCCGACGTCACCAGGCCGGCGCCGATGTTCACGTTCAGTTCCGGCAGATTCGCGTTGACCTCGCAGTTGTCGGCGACGGTCTGGCCCGTGCTCGTGCCGCCCTGGAAGGTCCAACCCGCCCGGGTCCGCACGTTCAACGTGACGTCGAGGCCGTTGAAATACTGGTACCAGTTTCCATACTTCCCCGAGTCGGTGATGAGATTGTTGATTTGGCCAAACCTGGAAGGGGCGACGTCGTAGAGTCCCGAAATGGTGTAGCCGCCGCCACCGGGCAGACGTGGATCGAGCGGCGCCGTGATGCTGAACGGCGTGTAATCGGAAGCCTGAACCACCAGGTTGTCGGTCAACGTGAAGCCGTGGTACCAGCGGCGACTGTACGCCACCTCAATCGACGCTCGCGGGAGAATCTGCTGCTGAATCGAGGCGCCAAGGCTCCAGTCGGAAGAGCGCACGCCCCAGCCGGTGAGGAGCGCCGGGTCGTAGTTGTTCGTCAAGATGTACTTGCCGAAATTCAGATTCGAGATCGCGCCGCAGAGATCGCCGCCGCTGCCGCGCAGATCCTGTACGTTCGGATTGAGGAGATCGCAGTCGGGCTGGAAATTCGCGTTCGCGTCGGTCCATGCTCGCGTCACACCTGGTGTTCCGAACGTTCCAGTGGTGGTGGGCATCCGAAGCGTGGGATTCGAGTTGGCCCAATTGTTCGAGACGCCGGCGCCTTCGAGATATTTGCCCAGGTGGACCTTGATTGCCGTCCTGCCGTTGCCGAACAGGTCGTAGGCGACGCCCACCCGCGGCGTGACGTCCTTGTAGCTGTCGACGCCCTGGGTCTCCGGGATGACGATCCCGGTCGGCAGGAACCGCGACGGTCCTTCCCTCTGCTCGGGAAACCAACTGCGCGAATGGTCGAATCGAAGCGCGCCCTGCAGCGTCAAATGGCCCACCGTCCATTGATCCTGCGCGAAGAACGCGTACCAACCGGATCGCCCGTTGTTGATCCACGGCGAGATCGATTGGGTCAGCTGGTTCGGAGTACCGTTGTTGAAACGGTACGTCAGACTCTGGTTGTTTGTCGTCCAGGTCCGATCGTCGATCATCAACGTACCCTGGTACCCGATTTTCAGGCTCCGTCTACCTGTCACGTACGAGGCCGACGCCCTCCAGCTGTACGAGCCCGCAAAGTTCAGCCCGAAGTCCTGCGAGCGGTAGACCAGGCCCGGGATGCCGCCATTCGCGGCACAGCCCGCCGCGCATTGCTCGACGACGCCGATGAGATCGCGAGTGGGGTTCGGGTTCCGCTCGAAGTTGCCCCAGCCGTAATACACGCCGCCGAAGCCGGCGTCCAGAAGCAGCCGGCTCGTCACGGGCGACGACCAGGTCACTTGCGGCACGCGAAGCGGCTTGGTGGCGCCCACGCCGCGGGCCTCCGGCGAGACTCGTGGCGGATCGGTGATGCCGGTGGTCAATCCCTCGCAGTTCCGGCAGTTCGCCTGTTCGTCCCAGAACGCGCCGATCTTGTTGCGCGTGGTCACCTGCCACGTGACCCGCCCGCTCACGTTCTCGGAGGTCCGGTCCTGGAAAAGCAGCCGGCTCGTCACGGGCGACGACCAGGTCACTTGCGCCACGCGAAGCGGCTTGGTGGCGCCCACGCCGCGGGCCTCCGGCGAGACTCGTGGCGGATCGGTGATGCCGGTGGTCAATCCCTCGCAGTTCCGGCAGTTCGCCTGTTCGTCCCAGAACGCGCCGATCTTGTTGCGCGTGGTCACCTGCCACGTGACCCGCCCGCTCACGTTCTCGGAGGTCCGGTCCTGGAACGCCGGCCGGCTCGTATCGGGCGCATACGTCCACTTTGTCGGGTCGCCCGCATTCAGGTTGTAGTACACGTTCGCGATGGTTCGCGTGCTGCCCTGCGTGCGCGCGTTGACGAAGTACCACACGCGATCTTTTTTGATCGGACCACCGCCGGCCCCGTTGAGGTCGTACACCCTCGTCAGCGGAGTGGGTGCCACGAGGCCGGCGGACCGCAGGGTGTCGTTGAAGTTGTCGGACTGCAGCTTTTCGCCGCTGCCGCTGAAGAACACCGAGCCGTGGATGGTGTTGCCGCCGGTTTTCGGCACGATGTTCATCACCAGCCCGGCTGTCTCCGACTCGCCCAAGCCCCCGGACGTCGTGAACGAGACTTCCTCGGCGTTCCCGACGTCGGCGATGTAGGAGGGCGGCTGGTTGCCGCCCGGGGGGTTCCCGATATTCAGCCCATCGACTGTGAGACGGCCCTCGTTGTTTCGGCCGCCATGAATCGGAAACTGCGTCGTGACCGTTCCGGTCACGACATCGTTCAAGTTCGTGATGACGCCCGGCACGACGCTGACCATCGCGTTGTAGCTCCGGACGGTCGGGATGGCCTTGACGACATCGTTGCTCAGCGTCATCTCCCGCTTCGCGTTCTGTACATCCACGACCGGGCTCTCGCCGGTGACGGTGATCGTTTCCGCGAGTGAGCCCACCTTGAGCTCGGCGTTGATGGTCGCGGTGAACGTGCCGGTCAACTCGACGCCTTCCCGTTTGAACGTGTTGAACCCGGCCAAAGTAAACGTCACCGTGTAAGTGCCCGGCCGCAGATCCTCGATCCGGTACTGCCCGGTGCCATCGCTGACGGCTGTACGAACCTTCTCGATCAGCACGGGGCTGGTCGCCTCCACGGTTACGCCAGGGAGTACTGCTCCGGACGGATCCTTCACCGTGCCGGCAATGACCGCCTGTGCCAAAGCGGCTGTAGGAATGAGAACAATCGACGCCAGGAGTATCACGGTCCTC
>QHWF01000654.1 GCA_003222455.1 Acidobacteriota bacterium | reverse complement strand
GCGATGTCTCCGGTGACAAGTCGGCGGTGGTCGGCTACATGGCCGCGGCGCTGGGAACGTTCGAGAGCGCCGCCGCCGAGGCCGCGGAGGCAAAGTTCTGATGATGCCGCCGGCTACCCGGCTGCTGCTGAAAGCCGGGAGGAGCCGCGGCCGCAGGATTTCGCCGTGACCAGCCCGTCCGATCGCCGCCTGTTGATGCAGCTCGCGCGTGAGGCGATTGCCGCTCATGTGGCCTCGCGTCCGATGCCCGCCCCGGAGAGGGCCGGCGTGCTGGCCAGGCCTGGTGGTGTCTTCGTCAGCATCCACAATCGCGATGAGCTGCGCGGGTGTATCGGTCATATCGAAAACGACGAGCCGCTCGGGCGTGTGGTGGTGCGGTGCGCGATCGCGGCGTGCAGCTCCGACCCGCGGTTTCCGGGCGTGACCGTCGCGGAACTGCCGGAGCTCGATATCGAGCTGTCGCTGCTCGGGCCGCTCGAACCGATTGCGGGTGCCCGCGACGTCGAGATCGGCCGCCATGGACTCGTGGTGGAGAACGGTTGGAATCGGGGCCTGCTGCTGCCGCAGGTCGCGACCGAGTGGGGATGGGACGCGGAGACGTTTCTCGCGCAGACCTGCCACAAGGCCGGCCTCGCGCGGGACGCGTGGAAAAAGGGTGCGCGACTCTGGCGGTTCGAAGCAGAGGTATTTGGCGAAAGCGAAGTCTGACGTTTCACGTTTCAAGTTTCAAGTCTCAAGTCTCAAGTCTCATACTCGTACTGGGTGCTTCGCCATATCGGGCTGGGCGCTTCGCCGTAACGTGCTGGGTGCTCGCGGGCAACGTGTTGGGCGCTTCGCCTTGATTGACGCGCTGGCCCGCGTGCGGCATGGGCGCGCCCGCGTCCAGGACCAGGCCGTCAGGACATGACAGGCGGACAAAAGACGATGGATCAACGACGGCCCGGGCATGACGCGGCAAGGACCGGATGCCCCGGCTAGGCGCCCACATGTCGGTCGCCGGCGGTCTGCCGCGCGCCGTGGAACGGGCCATCGTGCACCAGTGCGAAGCCTTCCAGATCTTTACGAAGAACGCCAGCCAGTGGCGCGGCCGGCCGCTCGGTCGCGAAGAGATTCGCGAGTTTCGTGCGAGAGTGCGCGCCGCCAGACTGCGGCCGGTCGTCTCTCATGCGAGCTACTTGATCAATCTCGCGACGACAAACCCGGCGCTCCGTCAACAGTCGATGGAGGCGATGGCCGACGAGCTCGATCGCGCCGAAGCCCTCGGCCTGCTCGGCGTCGTTCTGCATCCCGGCTGCTACACGATTGGCGGCGAGGCCGAGGGTCTCGCCCTGATTGCCGACAGCCTGTTCGAGCTCCTCCATGCCCGGCGTCGCGGCAAGACGCTGGTGCTGCTCGAGCACACGGCCGGACAAGGGACGGCGCTCGGCGCAACCTTCGAGCAGCTCGCCTCGATCATCGCCAGGATGGGCGATCACCGCCGCGTGGGCGTCTGCCTCGACACCTGCCATCTGATCGCGTCCGGCTACGACATCTGCTCGCCCGAAGGCTATGCCGCCACGTTCACGCAGTTCGGACGGCTCGTCGGATTCGACCGGCTCAAAGTATTTCACTTGAACGACTCGAAGAAGCCGCTCGGCAGCCGCGTCGATCGCCATGAGCACATCGGACAAGGCTGCCTCGGACTCGAGCCGTTCCGGCGCATCGTCAACGATCGGCGATTTCGCGGGCTGCCGATGCTGCTCGAGACGCAGAAGACGGAAGGCCGCTCGCCGGCCGTGATTCAAGTCGATCCGCTGGACGAGAGGAACCTCGCGACGCTGCGCAGCTTACGAAAGTCTGAAGTCCGAAGGCCGGAGTCGTTGAGACTTGAGACTTGAGACTTGATGAGGCGAAGCGCGATTCAGCGTCCGAGCCGCTCCTCAATGACGCGGCCCGCCGCGTCGACGCGCACCATCGCCGTGAACAGAGAGGGCGGCCGGAGCGGTTGATCGGCGGCGAGCGCGGCGCCGGTAAATCGCA
This sequence comes from Acidobacteriota bacterium, assembly GCA_003222455.1. GTDB lineage: Bacteria > Acidobacteriota > Vicinamibacteria > Vicinamibacterales > CAVVIG01 > QHWF01. Next base: position 1,590 of record QHWF01000654.1, on the reverse strand, counting down.
GATCGTCCCATCGGACCGTCGTGATGCCGTTTCCGTCGACGGTCCAGCGCGCCGCGGGAAATCGGGAGAAACCGAGGAACACCTGGCCAAGTCTGGTCGTCGCGGCTCGTTCGACGGCAGGCGTCCAGAGGTTCGGATATCGCACCCGCACGCGCCACGACACGTCGGACGCTGGATCGCGGAGGCGCGGATCGAGGACATTCATATCGCGGATCTCGTAGGCGTTCGACATCTGTGCGAGCACGCGCCATCTGAACGGCGACAGGAATGTCGGTATGGCAGCAATTTCGACGAGGCAGCGGTGGCCGGAGGGTGCGGTCCATGCCGGCGGAGCCGATCGCGGCCAGCGATCGATGATCCGCGCTGTCGGGACAGACGGCGCGCAACGCTGCGGCAGCGTCGGACCGAACAGGCGCGGCGCCAGCGCGAGCGCCTCATGGTGCGCGACGGCGCGCATGCCGTAATTGGCCGCCATCAGGATTAACACGATCAACGCCGTGTGCCGCCGGACGCCGGGACTCGTCCGGCCCATCGCGAGCCCCGCGGCCAGCGCGATGAGCAGATAGATGTCCACCACCGGCATCCAATCGGTCGCGTACCAGTGCCAGTCGAAGGGACTGAGCGGCCGCGTGCCGTACGAGGTCGGCAGATCCATCAACACGTGCATGAGGACGCCGATCATCGAAACCACCGCGAGCACTGAAAACGACGGTTGCGACCGGCTCCCAACGTCTCGATCCGGAGGTCCGTGCTTACTCGGAGCGTGTTCCTGTTTCTCAGACACGCTCCTGGTACGGGCCTGCAAGCGTCGAGATTTCAGTCGCGCCGAACCGTCGTACCAGAGCCACACGAGTGAGGCGGTGGCCAGACCAAGGCCAATCAGTCCAATCGGACCGTGTGTCGGGCCGCGATGCCAGCGAAGATAGCTCAACGCGCCGCTCGCGGTGGCCACGATGTCGACGTCCGGCGCGTTCGAGGCGACGACGAGCGCGGCCGTGGTGCCGCGGCCGGCGCGGCCGAGGGCCGTGCGAGCGAGCGTCAACCCGAACAACGTGTGCGTCAGATTATCCAACGATGACCCCTCAGCACGCTGCAGCGTCAGTTCCAGCACGCTGCAGCGGCAGTTCCGAGCACGCTGCAGCGTCAGTTCCGAGCACGTTGCAGCGGCAGTTCCGAGCACGTTGCAGCGGCAGTTCCGAGCACGCTGCAGCGTCAGTTCGCAGCAGGTTGCGCGGCAGCGCCGAGCACGCGACAGCGTCAGTGCCGGGAACGCCGGCAGCGTCAAGTCCGAGCCCGGTGCGGCGACGTAATATACCAGGATGCGAAAAGCCGCTGTGCTCGCAGGCGCGTGCATCATCGCACTTGCCGTGCCGTCGCCGGCGTCGGCCTGGGGTTATGTCGCCCATCGTTTGATCACGAATCGCGCGATCGACCTGCTGCCGGCGGAATTGAAATCGTTCTTCACGAAATATCGCGACGAAATCGTCGCACGATCGATCGATCCCGACCTCTGGCGAACGGCGGGCTGGGAAGACGACCCTCATCACTTCATGAATTTTGGCGTCCGCGAGTACGGCGACTATCCGTTCA
>QHWF01000653.1 GCA_003222455.1 Acidobacteriota bacterium | reverse complement strand
AACGTGAACTGACGCTGCACCGTGCTCCGGAACCGACGCTGCAGGGTGCTCTTGAACTGACGCTGCACCGTGCTCCGGAACTGACGCTGCCCCGTGCTGGAGCTGACGCGGCAAGGTGCTCTTGAACTGACTCTACAGCTTCAGGTGTCGTACGAGCAGATAGGCGCCTTTCCTTCCGTTCCGATCGAGCAGGAAGTCGACTGCACGGAAGCCGCGGGCAAAATAGGTCGCGAAGATCCGGCGGGTATCCATTCGCCACGCGAACGCGAGATCTGGCGCATTTGCCAGCATCTCGGTGAAACCCATCGGGATTTCGACAATCAGTCGACGGTCGTCGATGCCGAGATCGAGGGCGCTGCATTCGTGCCACTCCCCTGACGGCAACGCCCGGTTGGCGCGTGGCACGTCGGCGATCTCATGCGTCCGAAGCGGAATGTCCGGAGCGCCCACGCGCCGGACGACGTGCGGCGCGCCAATTCGCCATTCGGCCACGAAGCGGTCGGTCGGATTGCCCCTGTGCAGCGGACTCTGGGAGGCGCCGTACACGTTTTCCTCGTACTCCTCGACGACGACGCCGAGCTTGGTGAAGTTCAGGTGCGCGTTCATCGCCTGCAGCGGATCGTAGGTCCACTCGATCAGATCCAGGCCCATCTGAAGCGCGCGCTCGCGCTGCAGCAGCTTCAGTCGATAGCCGATGCCGGCGTTGCGGAACTGGTCGACGACGCCCGCCATATGCGACCATTGCATCGGCCGCCCGCCTTTGAGTCCCGCAAGCGAGTACACGAAGCCGATCATGCGGAGGCCGTCGAACGCGCCGATCAGAATCCCGCCGCGTTTGACCGTCACCGCGAGAATCGGCACCGGGACAGGTTCCGTGTATCCGGGCCCCCAGATTGCCTGCTCGAGATCGACGACAGTCGCGAAGTCCGATAGAGAGGTGAGATCCCGGTAGGTGATTTCTTGCATCTGGTCCAAGCACAGAGCCTGAGTGCTTTGAGCTAACGCGGCAACGTGCTTTGGTCTGACGCTCCAGAGTGCCTTGCGCTGACGCTCCAGAGTGCTTTGCACTGACGCTCCAGCGTGCCCTTCGCCCATCACCTTGCAGCGTCACGTCAAAGCACGGTGCAGCGTCAGTTCAAGAGCACCTTGCGGCGTAAGTGCCCCAGCACCTTGCCGCGTAAGTTCCAAGCACGGTGGGGCGAAGCGCCCAGCACCCTCGAGAGCGCCTTCGTTTAGCCTGGCGGCCACTGGAGCCGGCGGCCGCCGATCAGGTGCAGATGGATATGAAAAACGGTCTGGCCGGCGTCGCGGTTCGTATTGAACACCGTGCGGTAGCCGCCAGCCGCGATGCCGCGATCCCCGGCGATGACCGCCGCGCGCCGGACGAGCTCCCCCACCATCTCGTCGTCGTCTTCGGTGAGATCGCTCAGCGAGGCCACGTGCCTCTTCGGCACGATCAGCACGTGCGTCGGCGCCTGGGGGTTGATGTCGTTGAAAGCCAGGACGCGTTCGTCCTCGTACACGATCGAGCCCGGCACTTCACGTGCGATGATCTTGCAGAACAGGCAGTCACTCATTGTCGTTAGTTAAGTTAAGTTAAGCTAGACGGAACGTCACGATTGAACGCCAAGGCCGCAAAGGCCGCAAAGAAATACAGCGTTTCTTCGCGGCCTTCGCGGCCTTCGCGTTCCAAGGCGCGTCAGTTATTCAATAATCGACACGCTCCTAGCCTCTATGCCCGCCGGCGCCGCCGTTCGTTGTGCGCCGGGCAATCGCGACCCGCGGGATGTCCTGCAGATCGCGGCGAAGCTCGACGAGTGTCAGACAAGGCGTCCCGGCAATCACGCCGGCCACCAGATCGGCCTGGCCGAAGCCAAACTCGAACATCAGCATACCGCCTTCACGGATGAGCGCCGGCGCCTGCGGGACGAGTTGCTCGATCATCGCCATCCCGTCCTCGCCGGCGAAAAGTGCCAGCGCAGGCTCACGGTGCGCAACTTCGGGGACCACGGCAGGTCCATCGCAGAAGGGCACGTATGGCGGGTTGGCGACGATCGCGTCGAACGGCGCGGCGAGTCCCCGGAGCAAGTCGGCGCAAACCAGCGTGATGCGATTTGCGACCTGATGCCGCTCGGCATTGCGCCGTGCGACGGCGAGCGCCGTGCCGGAAATGTCGGTGGCCACAACGTGTGCCGCGGACCGCTCGCGAGCGATTGCAATCGCCACGCAGCCGCTGCCGGTGCAGGCGTCGGCAATCCTGAGGGGCGCGGCGGCGTCCGGGAACGATTCGAGCAACGCTTCAACCAGCAATTCTGTTTCCGGCCGTGGAACGAGCACCGCGGGCGTGACCTCCATGTCGAGGCCCCAGAACTCGCGGTGGCCGACGATATACGCCACCGGTTCGCGCGCGCGGCGGCGGCCAATCAGCTGGTCGTAGATCGCTCCGAATCCATCGGGCGCGGCGGCGTGGACGTCGGTGAGATAACGCTCGGTCGTCCAGCCGAGCACGTGTTGCGCAATCAACCGTGCGTCGAGGTCCGCGATCTCGGGCGGGATGCCCGCATTCCGCAGGTCCTGGCGCGCAGCCATCACGCGCGACCCAATCGAGGACTCGTGATGGGCGCTGCGCGACCCGGACGTCGCGGATGGAGGCTGTGCCGTCACGAGGCCGTCGCGTCCTTCAGCTTCTCGGACTGGTAGTACATGGTCACGTGGTCGAGCAATTCGTCGAGATCGCCGTTGAGAATGTCGTTGAGACGGTGAATCGTGAAATTGCCGCGAAGATCCGTAACTCGATTGTCGCGGACATTGTAGGTCCGGATCTTCTCCGACCGTTCGCCGGTACCGACCTGGCTGCGCCGATCCTTCGCGATCGCGTCCTGCTGCTTGCGCAGCTCCATCTCGTACAGCCGTGCGCGCAAGACTTTCATCGCCTTTGCGCGGTTCTTGACTTGCGATTTTTCGTCCTGCTGCGACACCACGACTCCCGTTGGAATGTGCGTGACTCGGACCGCCGAGTACGTGGTATTGACGCTCTGTCCTCCGGGCCCGCTCGAGCAGAACGTGTCGATGCGCAGGTCCTTGGCGTTGATCTGCACGTCCACTTCTTCGGCTTCCGGTAACACCGCGACCGTGACGGTCGAGGTGTGAGTCCGTCCGCTCGCCTCGGTGGCCGGCACCCGCTGCACGCGGTGCACGCC
>QHWF01000652.1 GCA_003222455.1 Acidobacteriota bacterium | reverse complement strand
CTCGAGGATGACGTTCTTCTCGTCGTTCGGGTCCTTCGGAATCAGCAGGACCTTGAGATCGTTCAGGGCCGCGTCGCGCCGCGCGATCAGCGACTTGAGCTCCTCTTTCGCAAGATCGCGAATCTCGGCGTCGCCGGAAGCGGCGAGCTCTTCGGTCTGGGCCAGGTCGCGTACGATGGCTTTGTACTCGCGAAACCGCGCGACGAGCGGCTCCACTTCGGCCAGCGCCTTCGCCTTCTTTCGATACTCGGACGGATCGCTCTGCACTTCCACCGTGCCGAGCCGGCGCATCAGATCCTCGTATCGCTGTTCTTCCGACGCCAGCTTGTCAAACATCCCGAACCCTTGAACG
>QHWF01000651.1 GCA_003222455.1 Acidobacteriota bacterium | reverse complement strand
CGTCGTTGAATCTGATTTCCGAGTGCACGCGCACACGCCGAAGCCATCGGCACTGCTCATGGGTCCACGTAGCCAACGTGTCACAGTGATGGCCCGTCTTTTTGCTGTTTCTTCTTCGTGCGTTCTTCGTGTCTTCGTGTCTTCGTGGTTGCATTTCCGCGTAGCGGCCGTCGTCGTGTCTTCGTGGTTGCATTTTGGCTGCATAGTGTCCTTTGTATCCTTTGTGTCCTTTGTGTCCTTTGTGGTGAGCGGGCCGCAGCCCGCGAACGCGCAGATGACCGGCGCACCTGCCGCCGGGTACAAACTGGATCCGGGCACGCCGTCGGCGACCGTGCCGGCAGTACTCCGCGACGTCGGATTCGATCAGAATATCGATCACGCGGTGCCGCTCGACATCATGTTCCGCGACGAGACCGGCCATCCCGTGCGTCTCGGCGATTACTTCGGGAAGCGGCCGGTCATCATGGTGTTCGCCTATTACGACTGCCCGATGCTGTGCACGCTGGTCCTCAACGGGCTCGCGTCGGCCCTTGGCGTCTTGTCGCTCGAGCCGCATCGCGACTTCGAAATCGTCACCGTCAGCTTCAATCCGGCGGACACGCCGGCGAGCGCGTCGGCAAAGAAGGCCGGATACCTCGCGCATTACCAGCGCGCGGGCGCCGCCGACGGCTGGCACTTTCTCACCGGCGATCAACCGTCGATTGAACGGCTGACCAGGGCCGCCGGATTCCGCTACGCGTGGGATGCGCCGACGAAACAGTTTGCGCACCCGAGCGGCATCATCGTGCTCACGCCTGAAGGGCGGCTCGCGCGATATCTGTTCGGCATCGAGTATGGCCCGCGCGATCTGCGCTTCGCGCTCGTGGAGGCCTCGGCGGGCCAGGTCGGATCGACAGTCGACGCCCTGCTGCTCTACTGCTACCACTACGACCCGATGACGGGCCGTTACGGTCTCGTGATCATGCGGACGATTCGCTTCGCTGGAGCCGCCACCGTCCTGGCGCTCGCCACGTTCATCGTCGTCATGGTCCGGCGGGAGCGTGCCGATCCGGCAAATCGGTCAGTCTCTGCTCGAACCGAGTACCGAGGCTAGGGAGCGTGTCCGACTAACTGATGCGCATTGGAACGCAAAGGCCGCGAAGGCCGCTAAGGAATACTGTTCTTTCTTTGCGTCCTTTGCGACCTTTGCGTTCGATCGTGACGTTCGTTCTCTCTAGGCGTCTCCGAGTCATGATGACACTCTCACCACGGAGGACGCGGAGGACAGGAGGAAAAATGGAGCCCTCCGTGGTAGGTCATTAACCATGTGGTCAGGCACGCCTCTCTTTCCGGATCAGGCCTCGGCGATGGCCAGTCGCGTCGATGCCCTGTATTTCTTCCTGGTCGGGCTGACCCTCTTCTTCTCGCTGCTCATTGCCGGCCTGATCGTTTATTACGCGGTGCGGTTTCACCGGCAGCATCCAGATGCCATCGGCACGACGATCCATGGCGGGACGATCCTCGAGATCATGTGGTCGGTGATCCCCCTGCTGATCACGATGGTGATCTTCGTCTGGGGCGCCAGCGTGTTCGTCGCGATGGCGCGTCCTCCCGACGACACCCTGAACATCTACGTCGTCGGCAAGCAGTGGATGTGGAAGTTCCAGCACCTCGACGGCCAGCGCGAGATCAACGAGCTGCACGTTCCGCTCGGGCGCCCGGTGAAGCTGATCATGACGTCGGAGGACGTGATCCACGACCTGTTCGTGCCGGCGTTCAGGATGAAGGCCGACGTGATCCCCGGACGCTACACCAACATCTGGTTCCAGCCGACGAAGCCGGGGCGCCATCACCTCTTTTGCGCCGAGTATTGCGGGACGCGGCACTCAGGGATGATCGGCGAGGTGGTGGTGATGGGTCCCACTGAATATCAGACCTGGCTGAGCGGTGGCGCGCCGGAAGGATCGCTCGCCTCCACCGGTGCGAAACTGTTCCAGGATCTCGCGTGCAACACGTGCCATCGGCCCGACGCCCAGGGTCGAGGCCCCGTGCTCGAGGGGCTGTTCGGGAAGTCGGTTCAACTGCTGAGCGGCGAGACCGTGACCGTCGACGAAGCGTACGTTCGCGAGTCGATCCTTACGCCGGCGGCAAAAGTCACCGCCGGCTTTCAACCCATCATGCCGGCCTTTCAGGGACTGGTCAGCGAAGAACAGCTCCTCGGCCTGATCGAATACGTCAAGTCGCTGCAGGCGTTGCCGCAGGTGCAAACGAGATAGCGATGGCCACTGTGCTTTCCCCGGCCCGTCATTACCTGAACGACGGCTACGGCATCAGGTCGTGGCTGCTGACGCGCGATCACAAACGGATCGCGCTGCTGTATCTTGCCGGTGTCACCTTCTTCTTCTTCATCGGCGGCGCGATGGCGGTGCTGATCCGCCTGGAGCTGGCCACGCCGGCCGGCGACCTGGTCTCGGACGAAACCTACAACAAGCTGTTCACGATGCACGGCGTGATGATGGTGTTCTTCTTCCTGATTCCCGCCATCCCGTCGGTGCTCGGCAACTTTCTCGTCCCGATCATGATCGGCGCCAAAGACGTCGCCTTTCCGAAATTGAACCTGGCGAGCTGGTACATCTACATCACCGGCGGGTTGTTCACACTCTATTCCCTCGTGACCGGCGGCCTCGACACCGGCTGGACGTTCTATGCGCCGTTCAGCACGCTGTCGTCGACGTCGAACGTGATTTCCGCCGCGCTCGGCATCTTCATCACCGGTTTCTCGTCCATTCTCACCGGCTTGAACTTCATCGTCACGATCCACCGGCTGCGGGCGCCGGGCATGACGTGGTTCCGGATGCCGCTGTTCCTGTGGTCCACCTACGCCACGAGCCTGATCAATGTGCTGGGCACGCCGGTGATTGCGATCACCATCCTGCTCGTAGCGGCCGAGCGGCTGTTCCACTTCGGCTTCTTCAATCCCGCGGTCGGCGGCGATCCGGTTCTCTTCCAGCACCTGTTCTGGTTCTATTCCCATCCCGCCGTGTACATCATGGTGCTGCCCGCTATGGGCGTCATCAGCGAGCTGGTGGCCGCCGGCTGCCGCAAACCGGTTTTCGGCTATCCGTTCGTCGCGTTCGCGAGCCTCGGCATCGCGGTGCTCGGCTTCCTCGTCTGGGGCCATCACATGTTCGTCGCCGGCCAATCGGTGTACGCGGCCCTCATCTTCTCGATCCTGAGCTTTCTCGTGGCAATTCCCTCGGCAGTCAAGGTCTTCAACTGGACGGCCACCATGTACAAAGGGGCGGTGTCGTGGGAGACGCCGATGCTGTACGCCTACGGCTTCATCGGCCTGTTCACCATTGGCGGCCTGACCGGCCTCTTCCTGGCGGCCATCGGCGTCGATGTACACGTCACCGACACGTATTTCATCGTGGCGCACTTCCACTACATCATGGTCGGCGGCACCATCATGGGGTACCTCGGCGGCCTGCATTACTGGTGGCCCAAAATCAGCGGCCGTCTGTACAACGAAAGCCTCGCCAAGCTGAGCGCGGGCATCATCTTC
>QHWF01000650.1 GCA_003222455.1 Acidobacteriota bacterium | reverse complement strand
GGCCGTCACCGCCCGAGATGCCGACGACGACCTTGCCGTCGGCGACGAGCGGGGCCGCCGTCATGTAGTACCCCTTCTTGTTGTCCTCGACCACCATTCTCCAGGCCTCTGTGCCGGTCCGGGCGTCGATGGCAACGAGAACGGCTTCGCCCAATGCGACAAAGACCTTGTCACCGTAGAGTGCCACGCCGCGGTTGACTGGTTTCGGCACTCTGGCGTCCGGCGGACTGGGGCTCCGGTACCGCCACAGTTCTTCGCCGGTTCTGGCGTTGAGCGCGATCACCTGGTTGTACGACGTCGCGACGAACATCACGCCGTTGTTGACAATCGGCGGCGCCTGGTGACCGTTGTTCAAACCTGTCGACCTCAACCACACCGGCTGCAGCCGTTTGACCGTGGCGGGCGTGACCTGGTCGAGCGGGCTATAGCCCCACCCGTCATACGTGCGACGGACCATGAGCCAGTCGCCGTCCTCCGGCTCCTCGAGCCGGTGCGCGGTCACCGGCTTGTACATCTGTAAGAGCTTCGACGGTGCTGCCGGAGGCGGCTGCACGGGAATCAGCAATCCGGATGGTGATGGCTGCGTCGGTGCGGATGGCGGGAGACCAGTGGGCGTTTGTTGACTCGCCGGCGGCCTCTGCTGGCCGGACCCGCGCGCCGCTGCCAGTAACACCACGAGTGTGGCGAGCAGGGCGCATCGCCGCCGTGTAGCGGACATGGCTCCTCCCTCAAATCTCGCAGAGACGTCGCAATGTATCTCGAACTCGTCAAAAAGAAAACACACGGAACCTCAGCGTCCTTCGTGGTTGCCACATCTTTTGCCACGAAAACACGAAACCACGAAGAAAACCCCATGAGTACATTCTTCGTGCGTGCTTCGTGTCTTCGACTTCGTGTTTGCATTTTTTGTGCGTACATTTCGTGGGCTAGCGCGAGCCAACCGCAGCACGAACCTGACGGAGGCCGTCCCTGGCGGCCGCCGAGCCGGGATCGAGCGCGAGCGCCTCGGCGAAGTAATCGGCGGCGGCGGCGGCGTTCGCTCCCTCGAGATGGAAGACCCCGAGGTTGGTGTAAGCCGAAGCGTCGCGAGGATTCAAGCGGATCGACGCCTCGAATGCGGCCTGGGCGCATTCGCGCCGGCCGGTGTTCGCGCAAGCCAACCCCAGGAGATTCTGCGCCTTGGCATATCGCGGATTGGCCGCAAGGAGCCGCCGGGCACGATCGGCCGCTTCGGCCAGGCGGCCATGAAGGAAGAGCGCCGTGGCCTCGTAATACCGGCCGTCGTCGCGCGCCGGGTATTCGGCAACCAGCGCGTCCGCGAGTGGCCCCAGGTGTGCGGCGTCGCCCATGTCAGCAAAAACCGACGCGAGCTGCTCGGCGGCTCTCGGGTCACCGGGTTGGAGCCGGCGTGCTTCGGACGCGGCGGCGATCGCGCCATCGTAATCGCCGGCAGCCGCGCGCACGCGCGACAACTCCACGCGCACGGCGGCATTCGCCGAATCACCGGCCGCCAGGCCTTCGAGCCACGACCGGCACTCGGCTTGTCGGTTCGCGCCCGCAGCGGCGTCCGACGCACCCTGGAGTGCGGCCGCATCGTGCGCGTCGAGCGCCACCGCGCGCCGGAACCCCTCGTAGGCCGCTCCGTAAGCCTGCGCTTTCAGATCCATCGTTCCGAGCGCCGTCCAGCTTCGCGCGTCGGCGCCATGCAGGACAGCGGTGACAGCTGCGGGAAGGCGCGCATCGGCGGTGAGCTGGCGAATCGTCGTGCCATTCGTGTCTTTCGATCGCCCGTAGATCGATCGCGGCGCCGTGAACTCGAGCGCCATTCGATCGTCTGCTTGAATCGGGGCGCCATCGCCGTAGCGCGCGATCTCGGCGGGACCTCCGGCAAACAGCGAAAGCAACTGGAACGGTGCGGTCGCGCGCTCGACCGCGACGTCTGCGAGCACACCGGCAATCGATTCCCGTCGGGATCGTTCGACGATGTTCACCAGGCGCCCTTCGATATTCGTACCTGTTGTGCCGATCAACAGCAGATCTCCGTCGCCGACCCGCCACATCGTGCTCTCGGGAAAGACCGATCCGAAGGTGCGCACGATCGATCGGAGATCGCCGTCACTCATGTCATACGTGTGTGCCCATTGGCAGAGGACGCCATCGTGCGTGAGCCGCGCTCGGGCCGCCTCGAAGAATTCCCGCGTGAAGAGCGCCGCAACCCCGGCCATCCACGGGTTGGACGGCTCGGACACGATGACGTCGTATCGCCTGTTCGTCAGCTGCAGATGTGACCGGCCGTCGCCGACGATGAGACGGACTCCGGGCGCACGTAAGACGCCGCCGTTCTCCTTCGAGAAGAACGCCGACGCCTCCACGACCTCCGGCGAAATCTCGACGACGTCGGCGTGACGCACGAGGCCGGTGGCCAGGGCGGAAGCGACGGTCACGCCGCTGCCAAGACCAATGACGCACAGGTCCTGCGGATCCGCATGCAGGAGAACCGGCAGAACGCCGAGCAGCCGCTCGGTCAGCATGTCGCCAGCATTCGAGGCGTCGATCTTTCCATCGATCGCGAGCGCCAGCGTTCCGCCGAGGCGACGCACACTGACAGTGGCCGCCGCGCCCTCCTTGTAATACTCGAGACGCCCCGCACGCAGGCTGGCCTCGAAATCTGCCACATCGCCCGCGTGGATGTATGGGGCGTATTTGTATGCACCGCTCGAGAGCAGATTTCGATCCCAATGAGGGACGTCGAACAGGAGGGCCAACAGACCGCCGCCCATCGTCATGCCGCCAATAACCGCGAGCCCGCGGACGGTCCGGCCTGTCCGAGGCGCGAGAACCGCGGCCGCGAGCATCACGCCGCCAATCGTGCCGAGGCGGACGATTCCAACGAATGTTCCGTGCAGCCCAAAACGCGGCAC
>QHWF01000649.1 GCA_003222455.1 Acidobacteriota bacterium | reverse complement strand
AGGTGCTGTGGTAAGAGGTTTGACGCTGATAATCCCCACCGCGGAGGACGCAGGAGGACAGGAGGAAGAATCCTGTTGTCTTTCAGGATTGAACCTCCGCGTCCTCCGCGTCCTCCGTGGTAGCACTCGCGCGGGTGCGAATGCCAGCGATGATCCTCTGGTCTGGCAGAAACGCCGCTAGCACGCCGATGGCCGGCAGGAACGCGCAGACGCGATAAACGGCCTCGATGCCGATGCGATCGGCGAGCTGGCCGAGCAACGCCGCGCCGAGTCCACCCATCCCGAAGGCAAATCCGAAAAAGATGCCGGAGATGAGCCCGACGCGTCCCGGAATCAGCTCCTGCGCGTAGACGACGATGGCTGAAAACGCGGATGCGAGGATCAGCCCGATCACCACCGTCAGGATCGGCGTCCAGAACAGGCTCGCGTGCGGCAGCAGCAAGGTAAACGGCAGCACGCCCAGAATCGAGCCCCAAATCACATATTTCGGACCCACGCGATCGCCGACCGGGCCGCCGAGGATCGTGCCCGCCGCGACGGCGGCGAGAAAGATGAACAGATCGATCTGCGCGGTTTGCACGCCCACGTGGAACTTGCTGATCAAATAGAACATGTAGTAGCTGTGCAGACCCGCCAGATAGAAATATTTCGAAAAGATCAGCGCGCCCAGAATCGCCAGCGACCAGCCGATCCGGCGTTTCGGGACCGCCGCCGGCGCGACGCGGTCTGCCGACGACACCCCGGTGGCCGGCCGTCGTCGTTGCCGCGACCAGCCGCCGATCCGCCAGAGGACGACGATCGCGACCAGCGCCAGGAGCGAGCACCAGGCGATGCTCGACTGCCCGCGCGGCAAGACCAGGAAAGCGGCGAGCAGCGGGCCGAAGGAAGAGCCCAGGTTGCCGCCGACCTGGAACAGCGACTGCGCGAAGCCGTGCCGGCCGCCGGAGGCCATCCGGGCGATGCGCGACGACTCGGGGTGGAAGATCGACGAGCCGATCCCCATCAGTCCCGCGGCGATGAGTACCACCCCATACGTGGCCGCCGCCGCCAGCAGCAGCAGACCGGCCAGCGAAAAGGTCATCCCGATGACGAGCGAGTACGGCATCGGCCGCCGATCGGTGTATAGCCCCACCAGCGGCTGCAGCAGGGACGCCGTCAACTGCAGCGTCAACGTCATCAGGCCCACCTGCGCAAAGGTCAACGCAAACGACGCTTTCAGCATCGGGTAGATGGCTGGAATCAGCGATTGGATGGTGTCGTTCAGCAGATGGGACAGGCTGATCCCGGCGAGGACGGTGAAGGTGGCCGTTTCGGCCGGTTCGGATTTCAGATTGTAGACTTCAGATCTTCGAGATTTCAGATTTCAGATTTCAGATTGGTGATTATTGCAGATTGTGGGCATTGAATTCTGGATTCTGAATTCTGAATCTGAATTCTGAAATCTACAATCTGAAATCTCATCGGTTAGTCACAGGAGCGTCTGACGATTTCGTCGCGCTTCTCCTTGAACGCGTCGACCCACTGATCCGTCGTGATCATCGGCTGGTCGGGCTTGACGCCCTGGGAGCGGAGCGGAAACCGCGCCACCTCGAACAGATCGTGCAACTGCGCGTCCGAGAGCTGGGTGAGCAGATCGGCCAGGAAGGCCCGCCCCTCCTCGCTGATCACCGGCCGGTCCAGCGTGCCGGTGACCGACTTCTCGAGGTTGCCGACGCAGCGTTCTCCGTGCAGCCAGACCGGCGTCTTCGTCCAGCGCTCGAAATTCACGCTTGCAGCGCCGTTGGAGTTGAGTGCGCTCGCGCTCCCGAACGTGAGACCGAGATCGTTGATCATCATGAACGGCTCGGCGCACCAGCGAACATCACGATCGAACGCAGAGGTCCAGCCTTCGCTCCGACGGGCTGCTGAGCGAGCGACGGCCGGCAAGCGCAAAGGCGCAAAAGACCGGCACTACTACAGAATTTTCATGCCGAGCGCCGACAGCGCGAGCTCGGTCCCGAGCTGGGCTGTCGTGTTCTGCATGTCCAGCGTCGGGTTCACTTCCACCAGGTCCAGGGATGTCAACAGACCGGAATCGGCCACCATCTCCATCACCATATGGGCTTCGCGATAGTTGAGACCGCCTTTCACCGGCGTGCCCACACCCGGTGCGATCAACGGATCGCAGACGTCCATGTCGAACGACACATGAATGCCGGCCGTGCCGTTGCCCGCCAGGTTCACCGCCTGTTCGACGATGGACGCGATGCCCTGACGATCGATGTCCTTCATGGTGAATACGTGGACATGCGAGTCGCGGACGGAGACCTTCTCGCGCGCATCGAGGTTTCTCACGCCGATGATGATGGTGTGTGCCGGCAGGACCTTCGGCGACACGACGCCGATCCTGGCCAGCTCCGCCGGCTCGGGCCCGAGGAGCGCGGCCAGCGGCATGCCATGCACGTTACCCGACAGCGACGTCGCAGGCGTGTTCATGTCGCCATGGGCGTCCACCCATAGCAGTCCGACCGGGAGGTTCCTTGTGTTCCTCGCCCAGTCGGCCGCGGCCGCCACCGATCCTGCGGCCAGGCTGTGATCGCCGCCGAGCACGACGGGCAGGGCGCCTTCCTCGAGCGTCGCAAGCGCCGTCTGGTATAGCTTGTGACACACCTTCGCGATCTCGCGGATGTACTTCTTGCGCTCGTCGCGCAGTTCCTGTGTTTCGGGGATGGGCGCGGGCAAATCGCCATTGTCGACGATCGTCTGGCCGAGCGCGGAAATCCGCTCGCCCAGGCCGGCGATCCGAAACGCGGATGGCCCCATGTCCACGCCGCGGCGGTTGCCGCCGAGGTCGAGAGGGACGCCGATGATGTGAACGCTTTTCATTTCAGCTTGACCGACACCGACATCCCTTCGCTCGACGGGCTCACGATCGTGGTGAAGAGCTTCGGATTACGGGTGATCGCATCGAGGAAGTCGTGCATCTCCGCCTGCTTGTTGACGACATTGTGCGCGAGAAGGAGGCCGCGCGGCTCGAGCCGGGGCAGGACCAGATCGAAGAAGCGCTTGTAGTCGCGCTTCCACGCATCCAGGAAGACGAAATCGAAATCACCTGGCACTTTGGGAATCTGCACGAACGCGTCGCCGGGTACCACCGTGACCACATCGGCGAGGCCGGCGCTCCGGAGATTGTCCGCGGCGACCTTCGCGCGCGCCGGATCGTACTCGATCGACCGCCGGCGCTTTTCCACTGGCGCCGGGGCCCCACCGCCTGCACCCCAACGGGGGTGCCGCGTTGGGGACCCCGCCCGGGCGCGAACTGACGCCGATGCGTCGCCGCCGGCTTCGCTTGGCCAGCGGCGCCGCGCGTGTCCTTTCACCGCCGTCCCGGCCTGCTAAGCCAGCTGGCCGCGATCTTGCCGTCGCCCAGCCGTCGGCGCCGCATGGCCGCGGGCGCTCCTGTCCTTGATCGCACGGCCAGGGAGCCTTCGGTGGCGTCCGGCTTCAGCCGGATTCGAAGAAATCCGGATTGAAGAAATCCGCCTGAAGGCGGACGCCACGGGCGATTTTTGACATGCCCTGAAGGGCCCACCTGACTTCCCCGACCTACTTGACCTCCCCGACCCACTGGCCCAGCCATCTGGCCGCGGATCTCCCCGTCGCGCGGCCATCGGCGATGCAGTCCGGAATGCCGACCCCACGGAAACCGCTCCCGGTGACGAACAGGCCGGGATGACGGGCGACGGCGCGATCGATCGCGGCCATGCGTTCCAGATGACCGACTTCGTGCTGCGCGCTGGCGCGCTCCCAGCGGTACACCCGCGTGAACAGCGGCTCGGTCCTGATGCCAAGCACCGGCCGCAAGGCGGACATCGACCGCGTCACCAGCTCGCGATCGGATTGTTCGAGCGCGCGTGGATCGCGCGCGCCGCCGAAGAACGTCCGCAGCAGGACAGCCCCGTCCGGCGCGCGATGCGGCCACTTCGACGAGAGCCATGACGCGGCCAGGATCCCCGTACGCTCCGTGCGCGGCACGACGAACCCGGATCCGTTCAGCGGATGTGCCACGGCCTCGCGCCGGAACGCCAGCGCCACGGTGGCAGTCGACTCGTACCGGACCTCCGAGCAGAGCCGCGCGAGATCCGCGTCGAGGTCGCGAACGACAGCGCCTGTGACGAATGCCGGTGTGGCCAGCACCAGTGCCTGGGCCTCGAGCGGCACGCCGGCTGCCGTCGTGACGCGAAAACGCGGCGGCGGCAGTCGAGGGTCGCTGTCGGGCTGCGGCCCGGCCGACGCGATCGCACGCTCGGCGGGCATACCGACGCGAACAGCATCCGCCGGAAGGGCCCGCAAAAGCGCACGGATCATTTCGCTCAACCCGCCGGGGAGAGAGCGAAAGGGGCCGTCGGGATCGGCCGGCCGATGCATGCTCGAGCGGAACGCGCGGAGCAGGCTCCCGCGGACCCGCTCGGCCTCGGCGAAGCGCGGGAACAACGCTCGGAGCGACAGCCGATCGACGTCGCCGGCGTGGATGCCTGCGAGGAGCGGCTCCGCGAGATACTGCGTCGCCTCTGCGCCAAATCGCCGGGTGATGAACGATCCGATCGACTCGTCGCTGTCGTCCCGCCGTCGTGGAATGAACAGCTCCGCACCCATCCGCACCTTGCCGCTCCAGGTGAACAGCCGGCTGCGCAAAAAGGGCCACACGCGCGTGGGAATGCCCAGCACGGATGCCGCGGGAAGCGCGTGCAGCCGGCCCGCGCGCTGGATGAACGCGAGCCGCGGCAGCTGCGTCGCCACGAGCCGCGATCCGAGGCCCAGTTCCTCACACAGCCTGATGCCGTCTGGCTTCTGGACCAGCAGGGCGTCGGGTCCGCCATCGATCGTGTAGCCACCGATTTCCTCGCTCAGCACCACGCCGCCGGCACGCGGCGCCGCTTCGAGGACGACAAACGACATCGGCGTTCGCGACAGCTCGTAAGCGGCCGACAGCCCGGCAATCCCCCCGCCAACGACGATGACGTCGAACCGCTCCATGGATCAATTACGTTCCACCACGAGCCGCTCTAGAGCCCAGACCCTCGGCACGCCGATCAACGCAGAACACGCTGAACCCGCAGAGAAAACTGTTGAGTTCTGCGAGTTCTGCGTTTTCTGCGTTGAATGTCGTGTCATGTGGCGGCGTCGATTATCACAGCATATTCCGGACGATGTCCTCGAGCGCCCGGATGAACGTTGGCGACGTGTTCAGCGACTCTGTTCGCCGGAGCGCCGTTCCGGCCTCACGTGCGATCCGCGCAGCCTGGATGTCGATGTCGTACAGAATCTCCGTGTGGTCGCAGACGAAGCCAATCGGCACGACGAGAACTTTTCGCGCGCCGCCTCGCGACAGCTGCTCGATGACGGTGCCGAGGTCCGGGCCGATCCACGGTTCCGGCGTCCGTCCTGCGCTCTGATAGGCGCGCTCGAATCGGGCCACACCGGCCCGTTCCGCAACTGCACGCGCCGTTGCCGCAATTTCCTCCGCATACGGATCGCCGCTCTCGACCACCTTCACCGGCAGACTATGTGCCGTAAAGACGATGCGCTCGTCGGGTTCCGGTTGCGCGGCGCAAAGCCGCTCGGCGAACGCGTCGATCAATAAAGGGTGGAGATGGAACGATTCGACCGGATCGAACCGGATGCCGTCGGGCAGCGCGGCCCGGGCGGCGTCCACGTATTTCCGGACGCTCAGCGTCGAAAACTGCGGGGCCAGCGGAATCCCGATGAGACGTCGGGCGCCGGCAGCCACCAGCGCCTCGATCGCCTCGCCGATGAACGGCGTCCAGTTCCTCATGCCGGCCGCGACCGGAATGCCAGGCCCCAGCCGCTCCTGCAGCGCGTCGCGTTGAGCACGGGTGATGTCGGTCAACGGCGACCGGCCGCCGATCGCCGCGTAATTGTGGCGCATCTCGGCGATCAAGTCGTCGGACGGGGGACGGCCGCCTCGGACGAGCCGCAGATATGCAGGCATCTCGTCCAGCGACGCCGGCGTGCCGTGGGCCATCAACAGGACGCCGGTTTTCGTGGCGTGCATTCGATCCGTCACCCTCTAGCCCGCGAAATGCAACCAGCGAAAATGCAACCACGAAGTCACGAAAACCCGAAGCACGCACGAAGAAGAATGCATCAAAGGGCTTTCTTCGTGTTTCGT
>QHWF01000094.1 GCA_003222455.1 Acidobacteriota bacterium | reverse complement strand
CAAACGACACGCAGGTGGCGTCGCTCGAGATCGCGATGGATCCGCCGGCGAACGCCGGCGCGTGCACGGGGATCCTGAGCTGCGCGTACACGCACACGATTTCGTGGCGCAGCCCGACGCAACCCTTGCCGATGGAGTACAACCCGCGCGCCGTGTTCGAGAAGCTCTTTGGCGACAGCGGCAGCACCGACCGCGCCGCAAGGGAAGCGCGGTTGCGGCAGCACAAGAGCATTCTGGATTCAGTCGCTGAGAAGCTCGCCCGTCTGAAGCGGGAGCTCGGACCTCAGGACCAGGTGAAGGTCAACGAATATACCGAGGCGGTTCGCGACGTCGAACGGCGCATTCAGATGGCTGAGGCCCAGCGCGACGTGGACGTGCCCAACCTGGAGCAGCCGCAGGGCGTGCCGCCCGCCTTCGAAGATCATCTGGCGCTGATGCTGGACCTGCAGCTTCTGGCGTTTCAGTCGGACCTGACGCGCGTCATCTCGTTCATGGTCGGCAAAGAGCAGAGCGCGCGTCCGTACCCGCAGATCGGGGTGCCCGAAGCGCATCATCCACTCTCGCATCACAACGATATTCCGGAGCTCATCGCGCACATGTCGAAGATCAATCGGTATCACACCGAACTGTTCTCCCGCTATCTCGCGAAGCTCCGCGCAACGCCCGACGGCGACGGTTCGCTCCTGGACCACACGACGATCCTGTATGGTTCGGGCATTTCCAACAGCACGAAGCATTCAGGCGACAACCTGCCGATTCTGGTGATGGGCGGCGGGGCGGGACGCCTGCAGGGCGGACGTCATCTCGTGTATACCGACAAACCGTCGATGGCCAACCTTCTTCTGACGCTGATGGACAAGCTGGATGTGCCGGTGGAGCGGATCGGCGGCAGCACCGGCAGGCTTCCGCTCGATACGCTCTCCGGAGTGTGACGTGTCGATGCCGACGACGAACAACGCAGAGCTCGCTGAAACCGCAGAGAAACCTCATCGGGCTCTGCGCGTTCTGCGGGTTCTGCGTCGAGCGTCGTGGTCGGCTCTCGGCCTCGCCGTGTTGGTCCTGGTGAGCGCCGGCGCGGCTGCCGGCCGCGATCTCGCCGTGATCGATGCGGTCAGGAATGCCGACGGCGAGGCATTGCGTGCGCTGCTCCGCAAGAAAGCGGACGTCAACGTCGCCGAGGCCGATGGCACGACGGCGTTGCACTGGGCGAGCTACGCCGATGATCTTGAAACCGTCGATCTGCTGATTCGTGCCGGCGCCCTCGTGAACGCGGCGAACGATCTTGGCGTGACACCGCTGTGGACGGCCAGCCTGAACGGCAACGCGGCCATGGTCCGACGCCTGCTCGCGGCTGGCGCCAACCCCAATGCGGCACTGCTGCTCGGCGAAACGCCGGTGATGGTCGCCGCTCGTTCCGGCAATGCCGAGATCGTGGAGATGCTGCTGGCGAAGGGCGCGAATGCGAATGCGCGCGCCGCGCGCGGACAAACCGCGCTCATGTGGGCGGTCGCGCAGAAGCATTCGAGCGTCGTCAAGGCGTTGATCGGGCACGGTGCGGACGTGCATGCGCGGTCGGACGTCTGGAGTCAGGTGATGGCGGTGCCGCCGCACGGGCTGCCCGAATACAACCGCGCGATCCCGCATGGCGGCGATACCGCAATGATGTTCGCCGCGCGAGTCGGCGATCTCGCGTCGGCGAAGCTCCTCGTTGCGGCCGGCGGCAACGTCAACGACCAGGACGCCTGGGGTGTCAGCGCGACGGTCCTTGCCGCTCACTCGGGGTTCGGGGAGCTCGTCGAATTCCTGCTCGAGAACGGCGCCGACCCGAATGCGGCTGCAGCCGGCTTCACCGCGCTTCACGAAGCGATCATGCGGCGTGACGAGAAAATCGTCGGCGCGCTCCTCGCGCACGGCGCCGATCCAGACGCTCGACTCCAGACCTGGACGCCCACGCGCCGTTCGTCGAAAGACTTTCATTTCGGTCCCGAACTGGTCGGCGCGACGCCGTTCTGGCTCGCCGCCCGGTTCAGCGAACCGGCTGTGATGCGCCTGCTGGTGGAATACGGCGCCGATCCCCTGTTCGTGCACCATGTTGACTACCGGCGTGATGAAGGCGCTGCCGAGCGGCGCAGCGAGGCGACGACGGCCCTGATGGCGGCGGCCGGCATGGGCGGCGGGACGCCGTGGGTTCAGCCGGACCGTAGTGAACGAGAAGCGCTGGTGCTCGAAACCGTCAAGGTCGCAATCGACCTTGGCATTGACGTCAATGCGGCCAACACCGACGGCCGCACGGCGCTCGACGCCGCGACCTCGCTGAAATTCGAACGCGTCGTCAAGTTCCTCGTCGAGAACGGCGCCAGGCCCGGCATGAGCCGGTGAAAACAGTCAGCCTAGACATCTTCTAAAGCCAGAGTCGTTGCGGGTGAGGCAAGTTTTACGTCGGTTCGGCTTTAGAAGCTGTCTTAGTTGCGGCCCGAAGGGCCGCCTAGGAGCGTGTCTGAGTAAGAGAACACGCTCCTAGTAGGCCGGCTTCGCCGGCAAAAATAGGCCGTAAGTCAAATAAGACGGCGCGCGTCGCGCGCCTACCAGGAGTCTGTCGCGGTTACTCGGACGGACTCCTAGGTGTGCACAAGTTCGAACCGCTCCTGTCGATTTAACGCCGGGCGTGGTACCTTGACCTCATGGGACTCGTAAACAGCAAAGTATCTTTGAGGAATCCGCGGATTCCCGAGTTGAGCGCCCTCGAAGTGCCCGCGCTGGCCGATTCCGGCGCGCTCCATCTATGTATTCCCGAGCACGTTCAGATTCAGCTCAAGTTGGAAGCGATTGACGGTAAGGAAGTCACGCTCGCTGACGGCTCGAAGAAGGTGGTGCTCGAAACCGTCAAGGTCGCAATCGACCTTGGCATTGACGTCAATGCGGCCAACACCGACGGCCGCACGGCGCTCGACGCCGCGACCTCGCTGAAATTCGAACGCGTCGTCAAGTTCCTCGTCGAGAACGGCGCCAGGCCCGGCATGAGCCGGTGAAAACAGTCAGCCCAGGAGCGTGTCTGAGAAACAAGCACACGCTCCTAGAAGTTCACCCTGAACCCGACCTCGATCCGGCGCGGCGCTGCATTCATCGCCAGCGCCGTCGATTGACCGAACGTGGCGGATCGCAGGTTGCCGACCGGTGTCCCGAGGTTCGTGAAGTTCGTCACGTTGAACGCTTCGGCGAACAGCTCCGCTTTCATCTTCGGCAGCGTGACATGCTTTGACAGCCGCATATCGAGGCTGAAGTACGTCGGCCCGCGGTTGGAATTGCGCGGCAGGTTGCCGACGCGGCGCGTGAAATTCGCGAAATACGTCGCCTTGTCCAGCGGGTTGCCGTCCGGAACGGCGAGATCGGGCCGATCGTTGGTCTGCGTGTCCAGGTTGCTGTCCACGCCGGTGGTCACGTTCCATGGCAGACCCGATCGCGCCGATCCGAGGCCGGCGATCTGAAAACCACCGGGCAGCGCCCAGTTGAAATTGACGACGATCTGATGACGGCGATCGTTGCTGGCCGGTCCTTTGTCGGCGCCCGGATTGAGCTCGTCCTGGGCGAAGTACTGGAAGTCCTCGACGTCGCGGAGCGCTTTCGACAGCGTGTACGACACCCCGAGGGACGGCCCGCGCTGGGGCCGATACTGCACGTTGGTGAGGAGCGCGGTCGACCACGAATTGCCTTCCATGCCGAATTGAATGATTCGTCCGAACGACGGATCGGGTCGCGGACCGCCGGGAAAGAGCGGGTAGTTCAGGTCGCGGTTGTTGAACAGGTACTGACCGCGACTGTACACGCCATCGGCCGATGCCGACAGTCCTGGCCGCAGCTCGCGCTGAACACCGAGGCTGACGCTCTGCGTCTGCGGCGCGGTTGGTTTGCGCGCGATGACGGTTGCGCTCGGCGTGACGGTGCCGAGCGTACCGCGCGAGAACGGATCCGGGTAGCCCGGGTTCTGGATCACGACGGTCTGCGAGTTCTGCGCCGCCGCGACGTCGAGTTGGACGTTGAGGAACGAGCGATCGACGTACAGTCCGTAGCCGCCGCGAATCGCCGTCGCCGTGCTCCTGGACGGCGCCCAGACGAAGCCCAGGCGCGGCTGCACGTTGTCGTGATCGTCGGGCACGCCGTTGATCTTGCGGTAGGAGGTTTCGACGTCGTAGCGCACACCGAGGTTGAGCGTCAGACCGCCGCCCGCCCGCCACGAGTCCTGCACGAAGAACGCGTACAGCTCGTTCGGCAGATCGAAGTACGGATTGAAGTGTTCGACCGTGTACTGGATCGGGTAGGTGGACAGGTCGGCCGGATCGAACGGCTTGTCAGTGGAGAACATGAACTGGCCGTCGTTGGTGCGCGGGAAAAACGAGAACCCGCGGATCATGCTGATGTCGGTGCCGAACTTCACGTCGTGATTCGACCGGGTGATGGAGAAGTTGTCGACGAACTGGTAACGCCGTTCTCTCCGCCACTGCGGCAGGTTGTTCGCCTTGCCGAAATTGCCCGACGGGCGTCTGATGTCGGGCGTGCCCACCGGGCTGTAGAGCGACGTGTCGATGTTGTTGTAGCGCTGGCTGGCCTGAAACCTGAGCTCGTTCAGCAGGCGGTTCGACAGCACGAGGGTGTCGCTCAGCACGCCGTCCTGATCGCGCGTGAGGCTGTCGCTGCCCCGATCGTGCGTGTTCAAGCCGCTGATGCCGTTGGCTATCTGCAGGTTGCGATCGATCCGGTATCGCCCGCTGACCGCGTGGCCCGAGCTGACCTGGTTGTCGAACTTGACGAAGCCTTGATGCTGATTCGTCGGTTTCGGCCATTCGCGCTGGTCGATCGGCACGAGCGGCGACGTGACGACGGACGTCTCGTCAATGTGCTGCCCCTCGTACGACGCGAAATAAAACAGCCGGTCTCTGGCCACCGGGCCGCCCCAGAACCCGCCCCAGCGCTGCTGGCTGAAGGGCGCCTTGCCCGACCCCTGTGCATGCGAGAACGGATCCTGCGCATCCAGGTGCTCATCGCGATCGAAGAAGAAGACGCGCCCTTCGTTCCGGTTCGTGCCCGAGCGCGTCACGACGCTGATGATCGCGCCCGACGAGATCCCGTACTCGGCGGTGAACTGATTGGCGAGCACGATATACTCCCGTACCGCTTCGAGGGAAAACCCGCCGCGCGACGAGGAGACGATCGTATCGTCGTTGCTCACGCCGTCGACCAGGTACGAGTTGTTGCGACTGAGTTGTCCGGCGGTGTTCACGCTTCCGCCGCCGACACCCGTCACGCCGGGCGTCATGTTCGCGAGGCTGAGAAAGTTGCGATCGACGAGCGGAATCGAGTCGAGATCGCGGCGCGTGATGGTCGTGCCGATGGTGTTCTTCGTGACGTCCACGAGCGGCGTGGCGCCGGTCACGGTGACGGTCTCTTTCACCGATGCGACGGTGAGCGTGATGTCGATCCGGGGCTCCTGGCCGGTCGTGAGCGTCAGCCCCTGTCGCACGTGCTCCACGAATCCCGCGAGCTCGGCACGCACCTCGTAGGTGCCGGGCGGAAGCGCCGCTGCGCGATACCAGCCGTTGGCGTCCGTGGTCACCGTTCGGACCACCCCGGTCTCGACATTGGTGATCGTCACGCTCACGCCGGGCAGCACGGCGTGCTGCTCATCGACGATGAGGCCCTGCAAGGTTGCCCCGATGTTCTGTGCGCCGGCGGAACGGTTGCCCGCGACGATCGAAAAGACCACCGCGATGAATGCAGTTCGGCGGCATGTCATGGGAGAGCTCCTTGACTTGGGCGTCAGGCTATTCGAAGACCGGCCCGAGCGCAACGTCAATGGCCGTGCGTAGTACGCGGCGCCGGCCGGTTGCATCCGATTCGGGAACCGGCACGACCATCGGTCGCGGCGGCAGTGACGACCTCTAGCAGGTCGCTGAAAAAGGCGCCGACCTGAAGTTAAAACTGAAAAGCTAAAACAGAAAAGTGCGATTTTCCGCCTGCTTTTGACTTTTCGCAGCCCGTGGTGAAACTCCAGCTGCATTCGGCCGGCGATGCATCCCCGCTCCACCCCACCGCGCTGAAAAACGCGCGGTGGGGGCCCCGGCCGCTGACTGCGTTGCTCCTCCCTCAAATATTCCCGATATTCTCGGTCGTCGCGCCTTGTCATCGGGGCGCCTCGCCGGCCTCGGTGCGACGCTGGACTTTCACCACGGGCTGCTCGACGAAGCTCGGGGTGGCCGGAGCAAGGTCGAAGCGCACGGCTTCTCGGATCCCCTCGGCTGTAGCCGATCGATACGCTATTCTTGGCGCGGCTTCAACATGACTCGTGAAACCATGCCCGCCATTCGGCTCGAACGTCTGGCGAAGCGGTACGGGCGCGTGACTGCCTTGAGCGACGTCACGCTCGATGTTTCGCCGGGTGAGATCTTCGGATTCCTCGGCTTGAATGGCGCCGGCAAGACGACGACGATCCGCGTGCTGCTCGATCTGGTGCGTCCCACGAGCGGCCGCGCGGCGGTGTTCGGTGCAGACTGCCAGGCGAACGGCCTCGACGCCCGCGCGCACATCGGCTACCTGCCAGGTGAGCTGGGCTTCTACGGCGACATGAGCGGTGCGTCGACGCTCGACTTTCTCGGTCGCCTCACACGCGGCGGAATCGACACGCGCCGCCGTCGCGATCTTCTCGATCGCCTGGAGCTGTCACCCAGCGATCTCCAGCGTCCAATCCGTGAGTACAGCACCGGCATGAAACGGAAGCTGGGGATCGTTCAGGCATTCGACTCGGATCGCCCGCTGCTGATCCTCGACGAGCCGACTGAAGGACTCGATCCCCTCATGCAGGAAGCGCTGTACGGCTTGCTCGAGGACACGCGCCGCCGCGGCCGCACGGTGTTCATGTCGTCGCACGTGCTGCCCGAGGTCGAGCGCGTGTGCGACCGTATCGGCCTGCTTCGCCACGGAGACCTGGTGCTCGCCGCGGCCGTCGACGACGTGCGCCGCCTCGCGGCCCGCAGGGTCCACATCGTGTTTCGCGAGACGGTGCCAGTTCCCGACGGCGCATGGCCCGAAGGATGTGAAGCAGCCGACGTGACGCCAGCTGCGTGGCACATTCGCGTCCGTGGTCCTCTGGGGCCGCTGATCGCTCTCATCGCGACTTTGCCGGTGCAAGACGTCGACGTGCACGAGCCTCATCTGGAGGAGGTGCTCAGGCACTTTTACAAAGATGAGGCCGCAGAATGACGCGCACGACATTTGTCCTCGTCGGCCACTCACTTCGCCGGATTCGCGGCGTCCTGCTGGGTCTGGGTCTGCTGCTTGCCGGCTTTCAATTCCTGCTCACGCAGGTTGCCGGTTACCTGTTGCGACGTAGTGCGTTCGGTCAGTTGTCGGCGCTCGTGCCGGATTTTGTCCGCAGCGTGGCTGGGCCGTCGACCCTGGCCTTTCTCTCGTTCGGCGGCATCGTCGGCTTCGGTTACTTTCATCCAATCGTCATTGCCGCCCTCATCGGCTTGTCCATCGCGATCGCCACCGAACCGGTCGCCGAAGTCGAAATCCGCCTGGTCGATCTGACGCTGGCACGTCCGATCACGCGTGACGAGGTGATTACGCGGACCGTGCTCGTCGTGATCGTCGCTGCTGGCGCGATGCTCGGTTTGATGGCCGCCGGCACCTCGCTCGGACTCGCATGCTGCACAGCGACAGACGTAAAACAGCCATCGCCGCGGCTGGTTGCATCGCTTGCCGCAAATCTGGCGGCAGTCATGCTGTGCTGGTCCGGCGTGACGCTGGCTATCGCGGTCGCTGTCCGCCGTCGAGCCGTCGGCGTTGCGGTTTCTGGCGTGACCGCGCTCGCAGCGTACCTGCTCGACTATCTCGGTCGTGCCTGGGAGCCGGCTCGGAGCATCAGTGCGCTGTCACCGTTTCATTACTTCGAGCCAACCGCGCTGATCCTGGGCCAGCCATTGAGCGGGCGGAACATGTCGGTACTGCTCGGAATTGCCGTGGCCGGAAGTGCCATCAGCTATTTCGTGTTCGCCCGGCGCGACATTTGAGATGACGACGTCGAGCTGAAACGCTTCCACGACGCCCGCTGGCGGGTGCTGGTCTGCGTTGTGTCGCTTGCCCGCGCTCGGTAAACGCCGGCTCGGAGCTCGAAGCCTTCGCTCAGGCCGACACGGCGATCTGCGCCGCCGCCTGCAGTTCGTCGTAGGACGGGAACTTCCCCATGCCCGCGGGCCCTTCTCGCGCGCATTCGAGGTTCATCCATCGGATGATCCCGTCGCGATCGATCAGGAATTGTCCTTCGAGTTGTGGGAACTGCCGGTGTTGATCCTGCTGATCGGCGACGGTGGGTTGAAAGCCGTCGAGCTTGTCAAGCGCTCGCGCTGCCTCTTGAAGCGACAGCGGAACCGGAAGCTCGCCGCCTGCGTCCACGCGCGCCGACTGCATCGCCTCAAACGCTTCGGGCGTGACCTCCAGCTTCGGCACACCGTACGATCGATGCGTCGACAGCGACGGATCCACGGCGAGCGGCACGCGCATCGGCCGGAAGCGGTAGTAGAGGCGGGCATTCTCCAGGTCTGTGGCGACTACGGCGAGCGATTCGAATCCCAGCGGCTTCAGCTTCTCGGCGCTCCCGGCCATGTGCGCGATCGCACGCCGGCAGAACGGGCAATAGAGGCCGCGAAACAGGGCGAGAAAAAGAGGACTTCTCCCTCGATAGTCCAACAGCGACACGATGGTGTCGGTCTGAACCGCCGGCAGCATGAAATCCGGCGCCGGATCGCCGGGCTGCAAAGGCCGTGAGGATGGGTGTGTCATGGGTGCATCCATTTCCAGCGCGAAATCCGCCAATCAGCGCCTGAAGCGAGAGTCCGGGTGCCGAACGAGTCCGGAGGCCTGACTGCCCAATCGATCTGTTCAAACGGATGAACCCGTCACGTTAGCATAAGAACGGCAGCACGAGGAGCGCGTCGGGATCCACGCCGGCGCGTTCGCACAGCTCCTGCGCGCGCCGCATGTACTGCTCGGCACGTGCGCCGTCCCCGCGATCGAGATAGATCGTAGCGAGTCCATCGTAGCAGGGGAAGAGCAGTTGTGGCTCGCCGGATTTTTCGGCCAGCGCCAGCGCGTCGCGATATGCATCCTGCGCCTGTTGCAGCTCGCCCTGACACTGATGGATTTGCGCCATCACGATGAGCGGCACGGCGAGGTGATCCAGCTGGCCGAGCTCGCGATCGATGGTCGCGGCCGTCTTGGCGGCGGCGAGCCCTTCCGTTTCGCAGCGCTCGGTGAGCGCACAATATGCCGCGGCGAGGTTCGCGTACATGTACGCCTGAAGCGACGTGGCGCCGATCTTCGTGGCGAGCTCGAGCCCGGTGAGAGAGGCGTCGATGGCCCGCCTCGGTTCGATACTGCCATACACGACACCCAGGTTCGCATAGCCGCGGCAGGCCACGTCGAGCAGGCCATGCGCGCGGGCGATGGCCACGCTCTGCTCGATCCGGTCGCGCGCGGCATCGAGCTGACCGGAACGCGCGAGCGCGATGCCGATGGTATTCGTCGCGTGTGCGGCGGCGCCATGCGCCATGCGCCTGACGTCGGGCAATACGACGGCCGGCGACGCCAGCGCGGCTTCCGCGGCGTCGAGCGCGCGCTCGGCCCACCGCATCGCCTCCTGATTCTCGCCGCTGCGAAAGGCCGCCAGACCGAGCTCCTGGCAGACGAGGGCGAGCTCCACGTGCGCGGTCTCGGCTTCGAGCGCCTGGAGCGCCCGTTGGTAACAGGCGATCGCCTGCGCACGATCGCCGCTCTGCCAGTGAAGCGTGCCGGTTTTTCGAACGATGCGCGCGTGATCGACGCGGCTTCGCGTCTGCTCATACAGATCGGCGAGCTCGTGGAAGTGCGCCATCGCGCCGGCCCGGTCGCCAGTCAGCGTCAACAAGTCGGCCAGACGTTCCTGCACGCTCGGGCGCCCGGCCTCCAGGCCGCGCGCCTCTTTCAGGATGTCGATGGCACGGCGGTAGTGCCGGATGGCGTCCCTGGTCGCATACACCGCGTGCGCCGCGTCGCCTGCCGCGACCACAGCACGCGCGGTGTTCCCGGCGTCTGCCATCGGTCCGGCGTTGTACAGGTGATGGGCGATGTCAGCGATGTAAGCGGCGGCGCCCGGATCGATCCTCTCCATGGCAGCGGCGATGCGAGCATGCAGGCGCTGGCGTTTGAGCTGTGGCAGCGTCGAGATGAGCGACTGGCGGATCAACTGGTGCGCGAATCGCCACCGCCGTTCGTGGCGCCCTGAGGGCCCGTTCACGAGGTGCGCCTGCTCTGCCTGTTCGAGTCCTGCAATCATGGTGTCGCCGTCGAGACCCGTGATCGCTTCGAGCAGGTCGAGCTCGAAATGCGGACCGACAACGGCAGCCGCTGTCAGCACGTCGTGCGTTCGCTGGTCCACGCGGCGCACGCGGCGCTCGATCACAGTACGCACACCGGCAGGCACGCTGATCTCATCGTCATCGAGATCGCGGCGCCATCCGCCCTGAGGGTCGAACAACCGGCCCTCTTCCTTGAGATGCCGGAACAGTTCTTCGACGAAAAACGGGTTGCCCCCGGTTTCGTCGAAGATCCTGCGCGTAATCGGTGCCGGCGGCTCTTTTCGCCCCAGGATGGCGAGCAGGGATCCAACTCCTCCCTCCGATAGAGGGGCGAGCCGCACGCTGCGCGCCAGACGCTGCTCGACGAGCTGATCGAGTGTCGTCTGTGCCAGGGGGGCGGCTCTGTTCCGCGCCGCGCGCTTCTGACCGCGCACACGCTCGAGAAGGTGGTCGAGCCCGCGTGACACTCCGCTGCGCTCCGCCGCCGCGGCGACATCCACATCGCGGTAGGCGCCGACGACGACCATCGCCATCTTGACGACATGCGGGGCCAGATGATGGATCAGCCGCAGCGTCGATTCATCGGCCCACTGCAGATCGTCGAGGAAAATCGCGAGCGGCACGACGCGACTGCAGCGCGTCAGGAACTCCTGAATATTGTTGAACAGAAACCGTTGCTGCAGCTCGGACGGCAGCTCCAGCGGGGGCGGCACGTCTGGAAAGAGACGGTGCACTTCAGGTACGAGTCTGGCGAGCTCCGGCGCCGTGCGGCCGACCACGTCGCGAAACACGGACGCCGGCAGCAGCCGCGCCGCTTCTTCGAGCGCTTCGATCCACGGAACGAGCGGTGGCGTTCCCGCGTGTTCGTAGCACCGGCCGACCAACGCGAGGCAACCAAGCTGACGGGCGTCGGCCAGCGCGTCTTCCACGAGCCGGCTCTTTCCCACACCCGCCTCGCCGCCCACGACCACCAGTCCACCGCGTCCCCTTGCGGCCGCCTGGATCGTACGCAGCAGTTCGGCCTGCTCCGGCTCCCGGCCGACCAGCGTGCCTCGATCGCCGGTTCCTGACGGTTCGACAAACGATCGACTGTCGGTCTTCGTCCGCGACGCGAGCTCCCCGGAGAGCCGGCGCAATTCGAGCCGGACGTCGCCAAACGACTGGTACCGCTCGGCAGGGTCCTTCTCCATCATGCGTGCGACGACGGCACCGAGGGCCGCTTCCGCGGCAGGTAGATGCTGGCGAAGATCGGTGGGCCGGTCCTCCCTGATCGCTGTCAGCGTGGCGCCAACGCTCATACGCCGGAACGGCTGAATCCCCGACACGAGCTCATACAGGAGCACACCGAACGAAAAAATGTCCGATCGGCGATCGACCGGCTGTCCGGTGGCCTGTTCAGGCGACATGTAGGCAGGCGTGCCCTCCAACATTCTTGTGGAACCATCGGTATGTCCAGGCTCGCTGCCGGTCTGACGCTCCAGGCGCAGGGGGAGTCGTGTCGCGAGCCCGAAGTCGGTGACCTTCACGTGATCGCCGTCTGTCAGCATCACGTTCGCCGGCTTGAGGTCGCGATGAACCAGGCGCCGTTTGTGTGCGGCCTCGAGCGCTTCGGCGACTTCCTCCGCAAACCGGAGCGTTTCCGCCACCGGCACCGGGCCGCGCCGCAACCGCCGTTCGAGCGTCTCTCCCGCAACATATTCCATGACGATGCACGGGCGGCCCTCGAGCTCGGCAACTTCGTAGATCTTGCAGATGAACGGATGATCGAGCGCTGCGGCCGCGCGCGCTTCGGACATGAGCTGCTCAACCGCTGCACCGTCGTCCAACCCTGCCGTCAGAAATTTCAGCGCGACGCGCCGATCGAGCATCAGATCATCAGCGAGCCACACCTCGCCCGTGCCGCCTTTGCCGACCATTTCGACGAGGCGGTAGCGGGACGGAATGACGGAGGCCGTGTTCATGTGAGACAGGGATCGTTTGCGATGCCTATCGATTTTAGTAGAAGAAGAGCCGACTTCAAATGGCGATCCACTCTATAAACGCACTAGCGTTCGGTAACATTGGTTTACAGTTCATTACCGGCAGGAGGTACGAGCCTGTGACGCGAGCACCGATCATCGTCATGCTGGTCCTTGCGCTCGTGGAGCCTCGACTCGCGGGCGCCGATCAATCCAATCACGACAGCGAGAAATGGGAAGGTTTCATCGACGGCATCCTCGGCGCCCAGCGGCAGTCGCATCATTACGCGGGAGCGGTCGTCGTGATCGTCGAAGACGGGCGGGTAGCGTTCGAAAAGGGCTACGGTTTTTCGGATTTTGCCGAGCGCAAACCGGTCGATTCCCAGCGGACGCTGTTTCGGGTCGGCTCGAACTCGAAGATGTTCCTGTGGACCGCGGTGATGCAGTTGGTGGAGCAGGGCAAGCTCGATCTTCACGCCGACGTGAACCGGTATCTGAATGGCATCCATATCCCGGCCACGTTTCCCCAGCCGATCACGCTGGAACACCTCATGACGCACACGCCCGGGTTCGAGGACCACGTCGTCGGCCTGTTCGCGAAGACACCCGACCGCCTTCGTTCGGTCTCCGACATGGTCATCAGCGATATGCCACGACGTGTGTTCCCGCCTGGAACTGTCACCGCGTACTCGAACTTCGGCACCGTGCTGGCCGCGCGCATCGTCGAGCAGGCGTCCGGCGTGGATTACGAACAGTACATCGAGGATCGAGTCTTGTCCCCGCTGCACATGACTCACGCGGCCATCCGGCAGCCGCCGCCGGCCGCCATCGCGGCGGATCTGTCGAAAGGGTACGAGTGGACCGACGGGCGCCTGCAGGAACGACCGTTCGAGTACGTGCCGTGGGCGCCGGCCGGCGCCATGAGCGTCAGCGGCGAGGACATGGGCCGCTTCATGATGGCGCATCTCAACGGCGGCGTGCTCGACGGCGCTCGAATCCTGGAGACCAGCACGGCCCTCGCCATGCGCGGCAAACTGACCTCCTTTTCTCCGGCGATCAACGGAATGTTGCATGGGTTCATGGAACTGAACTGGAACGGGGAGACGATCTACGGCCACGGCGGCGACACGCTGTGGTTTCACAGCCTGACCGCGATGTTCCCGGCGCGCAACCTCGGTGTGTTCGTCGCGTACAACACGAGCACCGGCGGCAGGGCCGTGCAGGAGTTCTTTCAAGCCTTCGTAGATCATTACTTCCCGTCCCCACTGACAAAAGAGCCCGCCGTCTCAGGGGAGACCCGCGATCGCTTGAGACCCTTTGCCGGCACGTACTCTCCTTCCCGCGTCTCGGAAAGCGACTTCACCAAGCTCAGTAAGCTGCTGTCGGCGCTGTCGATAGGGTTCGACGAGGACGGGTATCTGGTCACTCGTTCCGGCGGCGACGTCAACCGCTGGCGACAGGTCGAGCCGCTGGTGTTCAACCAGGTGGACGGTCACCGGCGGCTCGTGTTCCGCGAGAACGCGCGCGGCGGGATCGCCGATGTTTGCAGCTCGCCAATCTGTGTCGTCGTCATGATCAAGCAGCCGTGGTGGAAGAGTACCGTCTTCCAACTGATCTGGTCAGGCACCTGCGTTGCCATACTGGCTATGGCCCTTGTCGGATTTCCGATTGCCGCGATCGCTCAGCGCGGCCAGCCGAAATGGTTCTTTGCAATGCTCGCGCGGCTGTGCGCGTGGGTCACGAGTGTTGTGTTTCTCGCCGGGCTCGTTGCCGTGCTCGTCGGCGGAAGGCGAGCGAACGAGATCGTGTTCGAAGTGCCGCGGGCGATGAAAACGGGTTTGGCGCTTTTCGTGGTTGGCTCGGTGTTCTCGGCGGTCATGCTGGCGTTCGCGGTCGCAGCCTGGAGGCGGAGTTGGTGGCACGCCACCGGTCGGGTGTGTCTCACGGCCGTGGCGCTGGCAGCCGTGGCCACCGCAATCTGGCTCTATCAATGGAACCTGCTCGCATGGAACGTCTAGCCACGACGATCAACGCAGAATTCGCCGAACCCGCAGAGCACGCGTGGCGTCCGCCTTCAGGCGGATTTCTTCCAATCCGGCTGCCGACTCCGCGCTTTACGCTACGGCGCGCCTCACCGAAGCGACTCCGCTCTTCGAGCTTCGTCGTGGTCACGCCGTAGCGCTTCGCGCCTGGTCCACCGAATGCCACCACCGAAATGCAACCACGAAGTCACGAAGACACGAAGAACGCACGAAGACGTACAAATGTTTTTCGTCCTCGTGATCTTCGCGGCTTCGTGGCCTTCGTGTTGATCTTCGTAGCCGTCCTCCGGCGAAAGAGTATTTGTTCAGCGCGTCTCGCGCAGCTGCGTCGCCAGATACCAGACGTTGCCAAAGGCGTCCTTCACGCTCGCGGTCCGGTCCCCGTACGGCTGATCGGCGGGCGCGCTCATCGAGGCGGCGCCGGCGTTGACGGCGCGATAATGGGAGGCGTCCACGTCCGGGACATACAGGTAGAACATGGTCGGCATCGGCTGATACGGGCCATTGGCCTCGCCCATCTCCACGGCCGAATCGCCGATCGTGACCTTCGCGTGGTGCACCACGCCTTCCGGCGAGGCGTACTTCTCCACGCCGGATGCGCCGAACGCCCGCTGCATGAACGCGATCACCGGTTCGGCACGGAGCGGATGCAGGTAGACGTTCACGGTGTGCAGACCGGCAGGGATGTGGTGCTCGCCCTTCGCCGTCGCGATGTACCAGACATTGCCCGCGCGATCTTTGACGCCGCCGCTTCGCTCGCCGTACACCTGATCGACCGGCGCGCCAATCGACGACGCTCCCGCAGCGAGCGCCCGCTGGTATGTCGCGTCGGTATCTTCGACGTAGACGTGGAGGGCCGTGGGGTTGGCCGGCCGGCCGAGCGGGCGGCCTTCGGCGCCGCCGCCGATCATCACCATCGAATCGCCGATGCGCACCTCGGCGTGGATGCCTCCGCCGGAACCCGACGCCTGGTGCCGCAGCTCCGCGTCGAAGACGCGCCGCGTGAACTCGATCAGGGCCGGCGCGTCCTCCACGACGAGATAGGGCGTCACCGTGCGGAAACCCTTGGGGATGAAGGTCGGCGATTCTCGCGGCTGGCGCTCCGCGTTCAACGCCGCCATGCGGCGCTGCATCTCGTCGATGGAGAGATGTTCCGTACGCGTAGCGATGGTCCAGCTGTAGCCAAACGGGTCGGCGACCATGCCGGACCGATCGCCATAGAACTGGTTGGTGACCGGGGTGACGAGGCGCGCGCCCGCGGCCACGGCGCGTTCGACCGACGCATCGGCATCGTCGACGTACAGATGCATGCCGACCGGTGAGCCACCGAGGGTTTCCGGGCCGGGGAATCCGTATTCCGCAGCTTCCTCGCCAAGCATGATGATGGAGTTGCCGATCGCCAGCTCCGCATGCGGGATGCTCCCGCCGGCGCCGAAGCGCATCACCTCGCGTGCGCCGAACGCCTTTTCGTAGAACGCAATGGCCGCAGCGGCATTCTTGATGCGGAGCCGCGGCGTCGCCGTCTGGTGGACTGCGGCCCGTGGTTCAGTGGTGACAGTCATCTTCGTCCCTCCTTGTAAATCCAGTCGGAGCCGCGCCCTGAACGAGGGGCGCGGCAGGGCGCGCAGCGCGTGCGCGATCGAGACATACGGTTCCAGTTCGCGATCGACCGACGCCTCGGCGCCGCCGAGCATCGTCTCGATTAGATCGTTCAGGCGATCGACGAGCTCGCGCTCAGGCATTGGCATCCTCCATCCACGTGCGGAGGCTCTGCAGGGCGCGGAACTGCAGTTGTTTCACGGCGCCTTCGGTCCTGTTCAGCCGGCCAGCAATCTCGCGGATGCTCCGCTGCTCGACGAAGCGCTCGACGATGACGCGGCGTTGATCGGGCGGCAGATGGTTCACGAAACGAAAGACATCGGCGTGGCGATCGGACGCGTCGGCCTCGGGCGGCACGCTCGGCTCCGGCGCGTGCTCGGCGACGGCGACTTCCCGGCCTCCGTGGCGGTGCCGTTCCGCAACCGCGTTGCTGGCGATGCGCACCAGCCACGCGCTGAACGGCACGCCGCGGAACTCAAAACCATTCAGCGCGGCGAGCGCTTTGTGAAACACCTCGGCCGTGACATCTTCCGCGGCGGCGCGATCCCGCACCCGGCGGACAACGAAGGCGTAGATCCGCTCGAAGTGCTGCTCGTACAGCTCGCCGAACTTCGACGGATCCCGCTGGGCCGCTTCAATCTGGCGACGCTCGTCCGCGTCCATGTCCGCTGAGTATATAAACGTCCGGGGAGGCGGAAGGTTACGCGAGTCGGGGCCGGATGGGCCTGCGCCCGAGCTCGCTCGTCGTGCCTTGCCAGCAGCTCACGCGATGCCATCGCGCTGCACCACGTCAGAAACTGGCTCGATTCGTCATGTGCGCGCGCGACCTCCGTTGGGCTCTCACTATTAGCCTGGCGGGGCCTGTCCGCGAACAGACCCGTCCGAGCCACCCCACCGCGCACAGTCCGCGCGGCGGGGGCCCCGGGGTGCTCGGCGAAAAGCGCTTGTCACGGCTGACGCCTCCGCGCCCGGCGGGGCGGGGCCCCCAACGCGGCAGCCGCGTTGGGGTGCCGAGGCGGCCCCGTTCGCGGCCACCCGCGAGAGGCTAATGTGACTGGTTTGCCGCATCTGGTCGGCCCGTGACGAGGTCAGTTTCTTGGGAGCCCATCGGCCGCCGCGACGGCACCAGACAGAAAGGAACTTGGCGCCCGTGAGGAGTCAGTTCCTTACGAGCCCAGTGGCCGCCGCGACGGCACCAGACAGAAAGGAACTGGGCGCGGAGGTCAGTTCCTTATGAGCCGGGCGCATCGCCGCCCTCGGTGCGACGCCGGACTTTCACCACGGGCTGTTAGGGAGTTCGTTGAGGTGATCGACATCCGCGAGTTGCGCAAGGATCCCGGGGCTTACCTGACGAAGCTGTCGCGCAAAGACGCACATGGCCTGGTTCAGGAACTGCTCGAAGTCGATGCCGCGTGGCGCGCAGCAACGACTGTGGCCGAGGGGCTGCGATCCAGGCTGAAGGCGTCAGGAAAGCCGACGCCGGATCAACTGCAGGAGTTGCAGCGGGCGAAGGAGGAGTTCCAAGAGACCGAGTCGAGACTCGCCGAGCTGGATCGTCGGCGAAAGGAGCTGCTCGATCGCGTGCCCAATCCGCCGGCCGACGATGTGCCGAGTGGCGGGGAGGACGACTTCGAAGTCCTCCGTGAGGTCGGCACGAAGCCATCGTTCGGCTTCGCGGCGCGTGACCATCTTGACCTGGCGCAGGCTCACGGATGGATTGATGCGCCACGCGGCACCAAGGTCTCCGGTTCGCGCTTCGTCTATCGCATCGGCGACCTCGCATTGCTGGAACTGGCGTTATATCGGTACGCGCTGGCGCGCGTTGCTGAGAAGGGGCATATCCCGCTGCTGCCACCGGTGCTCGTCCGGGAGGAGGCGATGTATGGCACTGGCTTCTTCCCGACCGAGGCCGTCAACATTTACGGAGTCGAGCGGGACGCTCTCTACCTGGTCGGCACGTCCGAGGTGCCGGTCGCGGCCTTCCATGCGCAGGAGATCCTGGAGGAGCTGCCGCGCCGATACGTCGCCTACTCGACGTGCTTCAGGCGGGAGGCCGGAGCAGCAGGCAAGGACACGAGGGGCATGTTCCGTGTCCACCAGTTCGACAAGGTGGAGATGTTCGTGTACTGCGTACCCGAGACTTCGGCGGATGAGCACGAACGCCTCCTCGCGATCGAGGAAGGACTGGTCAAGGAGCTCGGCCTGCCGTATCGAGTGATCAATGTCGCGGCCGGCGATCTCGGAGCGCCGGCCGTGAAGAAATATGACATTGAAGCGTGGTTCCCTGGTCAGGGGCGATACCGCGAGATCACGTCGACGTCGAACACGACCGACTTCCAGTCGCGTCGACTCGCGATCCGCTTTCGACGCGCTGGCAGGGCGGAGCCGGTGCACACGCTCAACGGCACGGCGATCACGGCGCGCGCGATGATCGCGATCCTGGAGAACTTTCAGGAGGCCGACGGATCGATTGCCGTTCCGAGCGTCCTGTGGGAGTTCGGCGCACCCCGAAAGATGGGCTCTAAACCCGGATAATTCATGAAGACCGACACTCAATCGCCTGGCTCGAATGAGTCGCGCTCCCCCTCATGGGAACAGGACGCCTCGACCGCGGACGACCACGTAGACCTCGTCCTGTGTGTGAGGCGTCTGCCGGTTCGGGCGCAGAGGCCGGGCTGAGAGCTTCACATCCAGGCTACCGCGCCGCAACAACGTGATGGCACGCTCGCCGCTGGGACCGGGGAGGCTCGCTTCAGCCTCTGCGAGGTGGATGACGCGGCTGCGATCTGGCTTGCTCATCTCCGTCGCGTGCGTGGGACCCCTCCCATCCGGCGGGAAATTGGTCGTGTCTGAACATGAAGAATCCAAGAGCCGAGGACGGTCAGGCGCCTGCTGGTAGAGGCCGATCGTGATCTCGGGTGCGTCGCCGTCGATCGGCTGCACGATGTCGCCCACGGTCGCGACGATCGTGTCAAGGTTCAACGGCGCCCCCGACGGATTACCATTTGATTCGCAACATCAGTTGGGTAATACGCATCAATCCCGCCTGTTGTGTGATCTTGCCGAACTGCGCGGTTCCGAGACGCGTTTCCGGGCCGACGAATTTCGGGCTGTTGGTAGCGTTCAACATCTCCGCGCGGATGTCGGCGTTGAGGCCGGCGATGATCGGGATGTTCTTGCTGATCGAGACATCGTAGTTGGTGCGGAACGGCGTTCGGACCCGAGGGTCGGTCCGCGGCCCGCTTCCGAACGTGAATGCCGGGGCCAGGCTATAGGCCGCCGCACCGAGGTACGTGTCCAGCCTGTCAATCGCGCTCCCCCCGGTCGCCGGGCTCGTGCCCGTCCAGTTCGGCCGCTGGGTCCCGCTGAACGATCCGGTGTTGTCGGTGAGCTGCACGACATTCACCGGGAAGCCACTCTCGTAGGTCGCGACCACCGACAGGTCCCATCCGCCGATGATCTGATCGGCCATTCCATTCGTCGCCCATTTCCGTCCCTCCCCGAACGGCAGTCGGATAATCGGCGAGAGCACGATCCGATGCGGAAGGTCCTGCAGGCTGCGACTGTACTCTCCGTCGAGGTTGTAGCTGTTGAGCGGGAGCGTCTGCCGCACGGTCGTGTAGTACAGGTTGCCCTCATTGTACTGGTTGGTATCGAGCCGGCTCCGCGTGTAATGGAAGCTCCCTGTCCACCACCCGCCTCGCTTGTCGAGCCTGGCGGTGACCCCGCTGTAGCGCGATCGGCCGCCCGTGGTTTGATCCTGCAGCACGTTTCCAAACTGCGGGAACGGGCGCAGCAACTGGCCGCGCGAAATTGTCCGGGCACTCGAGAACGCGCCGGCTCCACCGATCCCGAAGAAAGGATTCGCAACCTGATCGTTGAGCCTCGCCCCCCACTGAGCCACCACCTCGGGCGCCAGCTGATTGATGTTGATCGTGCCAAAGTTCAGATCGTCGCCGCGCGTCCCGATGTAGCCGATCGCCACCGCCATGTTTCCCAGCTGGCGCTGCAGCTCCACGGAGTACTGCTGGAGGTGCTCCGTCCGACGATCCTGACTGTTGAACGTGATGGGCCCGCCAACGCCGGTCAGCAGACCGTTGGCATTTCCCACCGGCGGCAGCAGTCCGTTCGGAAACGGGTTGCTGAGCGTCACCGTCGGGGTCAGATTGTTGGATTGATCGAGGTTCGTCACCTGCTGGTAGCCGAGCGCGGCGTACGACGCGTAGTTGAACGGCGCCCAGAAGAGGCCGTAGCCGCTGCGGAGGACGGTCTTTTCGTCCAGGCTCCACGCCACGCCGATGCGCGGCGAGAACTTCTTTTTCTGCGGGTTTCCCTGGCTGGTGGGAAAGCCATCCTGTCCGGCGTACCGCAACCCGCCGTGCAGATCCAGACCGGTGTCCGCCGCGAGCGGGACCACCACGGTGGGGTCGAAGGCCACCAGAATGCGATCTTCATCCTCCCGGAGGCCCGGCTCCCACTCGTAGCGTAGTCCGTAATTCATCGTCATCTTCGAGCTGATCCGCCAGTCGTCCTGCACGTACCCACCGTAGTAGCGGACAAAGAAATCGAGCGGCGTGTTGATCGGCACGGAGCTGACGAGCGACGCATTGGCGGTGGGCAGCCCGAGCAGGAAGCTCGCAAACGAATTCCCGTTGTTCGCTCTGGACGCGGCACCCGGAACCGATTGCGTCCACCCTTGATCGAATTGGAAGGTTCCTGCACTCTGTCCCAGGCCTGCCGACCGTCTGTGGAGGTCGCGGAAGTCGCCGCCGAACTTCACGGTGTGGCGGCCGATCAGTTTCGACATCGTGCCGTTAAAGTTGTACGAGCTGTCCCGCGTGTAAGAGTAGCCGGCGTCGCCAATCAGGGCGTTGCCTCCGACCTGCCCGAAGCCAAGCACGTTGATACGGGGAAATTTCTGCGCCGATACAGCATTCACGAAGCTCGCCGGAAACCCGAGGCCGGCCATGTCGAAGTCGGCGCTCCCCGGCGTTCCGAAGCTCGGAAAACTCATCCAACCTGCCCGCAGGGTCAAAACAGTCGTCGAACTCAGAACGTACGTGTTGTTCAGCGCCAGCACCTTGGGCCGACGCCGGACGATGTTCCATCCGGGGTCGAGCTCGGGGTGTTGCTGGAAAAATACCTGGAACGGCTCGTTCGTGTGGCTATAGAGGTACGCGCCGGTCAGCGAAGAGTTGTCGCTGAACTTGTGCTCAACCTTGACCGTCGCCGAGTCGGCCTGGTTCGACAGCGTGGCGGCGCCGCTGAAGTTGGCGCGGCCGTCGGCGCCGCTGCGCTGCACCTGCACGTGATCGAGATAGTTCGTGATGTTCCTGGCGACCGGGTTGATGCGATCGGGCGGAATCCTGTTCCCCGGGAACGGTTCGCGAATGTACCCGCCGTTTCCATCAGGCCGGGTCGTGAACGGATCGTAGATGAGCACGAGGTTGCCGCTTTGATCAACGGTCTGCGAGAAATCGCCGTTGCGCTCAGGGTCAGTGGGGAGGATCAGCTGCCCGTTCCAGGCCGAGTTGTCGCGATACCCCTCCGACGCGACCCAGAAGAACGTCTTGTTCCTGACGATTGGCCCGCCGAAGCTTCCAGCGTACGCGTTGAAGAAGAGTCCGGGCTGTTTCGGGATCCCCGTCCTCACGTTGAAGAAGCTGTTCGCCATTCCCCACTCCGGGCGGTTCTGGTAAAGGCCGCCCGCGTGGAACGCGTTGGTGCCCGACTTCGCGGTGACGTTGAACACGCCGCCGCCCGTCCGTCCCATCTCGGCGTCGTACGTGTGTACCTGAACTTTGATGTCCTCGAGCGCCTCCATCGTGGGCAGGAGCGCCGGCCGGTTGACCATGTCGGTGATCGGCACGCCGTCGATCACATAGTTGTTCTCACCGCGCAGGCCGCCGCCGAGCGAAACGAGCGAGGTGCCCGACTGGTCCTGCATCCGGCTTTGACGCGGGTCGACGTTCGCGCTGTATGTTGGGGCCGTCTGGGCCAGCATGAATGCATTGCGGGTGAGCGACGGCAGCGCCTTGATCGTCTCAGCGTCGAGCACCTTCCCAAGCGACGCATCCGAGGTTTCGACCAGCGGCGCGGCACCCGTTACCACGACATCCTCGCGGATGCCGCCGACCTCCAGAGTGATGTCCAGCGTGATGAACTGCTGCGTGGCGATCGGGAGCCCGCTCCGCTCGAACGTCCTGAAGCCTTGCAACGCCGCGGAGACCGTGTACACGCCCGGGGTCACGGCTGGGAACGTGTATTCGCCCACGTCGTTGGTCACCGTGTTCCGCGAGATATTGGTCCCCTGGTTGGTCAGGGCGACCTGGACCCCCGGCACCACGCCGTTGGCGTCCCTGACCGCGCCGCGGAGGCCGCCAAGCGATCCCTGGGCCCATGCGCACGGCGCGCCCAGCGTCCACAGCGCGGTGGCGATCGCCACGCTCCACGAGAAGGATCTCACATGTCCCGCTCTCATATGACTCCCCTTTGCCGTTCGGAACGACGATCTTCTAATCGCTCTCCAGATCGCTGAGCTTGAACGGGAGTTCGCGATCCAGCGTGAACGCTTCCTGAATGTCCCGCCAGTAGAATTCGTCTGACGTCTTCAGGCGATCGGTCGCTACGCCGCGGCCGAAGCCTCGAGGACGTGATCCAGGCTGACGCCCTTGAACGCAAGTGCGGCCGCAGGGATGGCGCCGCCCAACCGAAGAAATGCTCGCCGGTTCCATACCGGGTTTGTGAGCGGGAACCACAGCTCTGTCCCAGAACTGTCCCAGAACAACTGTCTGTCCCAGAACTACCGTAGGCCTACCCAGCGAATTCCTTTGATATTCGTCAGGCTCCCAGCAGGGACTCCGCTGAACTGTTCCTGAATAGTCTCACGAAAGCAGGAGCGTTAGATGGGCCCTCCCCGACGGCCTGAGGCTGGGTACCTTGCAGGGACACACCAATGCGATCCTGGCGCTCGCGATGACACCGGACGGCAGCCTGCTCGCGTCAGGGGCTGGGAACGCAGACAGGAAGATCAACATTTGGTCGCTTCCTGCCGGAAACGTGCTGAACGCGCTGGAAGGACATAAGGGAGGCGTTCGCGCGAAATCGTCAGGAAGTGCGCGAGCTTCGCGGCCGCGATGGCGGTCATGACCAGCTCGGCGTTCTGCGGGGAAGGGCACGATGTGCTGACCAGCGTATCGGCTCGTTGTCTAACGCTGCGGCACGTCGTTCTCGCGCTAATCGTTATCCACCTTCAGGCGGTACCCGGCTTTCCACACGGTCAAGATGTGCCGCGGCTGCGACGCGTCGTCTTCGAGCTTGCGCCGAAGCTCGGCGACGTGAGTGTCGACGGTGCGCGTCAATACGTTGGCGGCATGTCCCCACACCTCGCGAAGGAGTTCGAGCCGGGACACCACGGCGCCACGCCGCTCGAGCAGCGCCAGCAGCAGCTTGAATTCCATCGACGTCAAGGCCACATGGTGATCGCCTTTACGAACCGTTCGTGTTGCGGAATCGACCGTCACGTCGCCGAAGCGGATCGGTACGGAACGTGCCAGTCGGTTTGTGCCGCTCCGCCGCAACAACGCCTCGATGCGCGCCATCAGCTCCAGGACGCCGAACGGTTTGGTCACATAGTCATCCGCCCCCAGCCTGAAGCCCCGAACCTTGTCGGCCTCCTCCGTTCGCGCGGTGAGCACGAGCACCGGCATGTTCAGATCGTCTTCGCGCATCTGACGAAGCACCCGATAACCATCCAAACCTGGCAGCATGAGGTCGAGCACGATGAGGTCCGGCACGAACTCGCGGGCCCGGGCAAGGCCGACGGCCCCTTCGCTCGCGAGCTCGACGGCATAGCCTTCAATCTCGAGGTTGTTTTTGAGCCCGAACGCGAGATCCTCGTTGTCTTCGATCACGAGGATCCGTGCGATCGGCGAGTGCCGATGCGTTGAACCAGGCCTGTGGACGTCAGGCACAACA
>QHWF01000648.1 GCA_003222455.1 Acidobacteriota bacterium | reverse complement strand
AGGCGCTGCTTGAACGCCGGCATCGTGGTCCCGAGATCGTCGAGGAGGCGTTGAGCAAGCCACCCTGCGGTTTTGCATTGACGACTCTTTTTCGACCGCGTAACGTGCGCGTCACGAGATCGCTTGGTCGACAGGTTCTTTGAAATTTCAGGGGGATCCGATGAGGCACCAATCGCTTGGTACGACTGTGGTGGTGTGGGCCTTTCTCGGCCTGGCCGGTGCCGCGTACGGCCAGGGTGGCACGACATCCACACTCGCCGGCGTCGTCGTGGACACGAGCGGCGGCGTCATTCCGGGCGCCGACGTGGTCGCCAAACACAACGCGACGGGCGTGACGACTTCCGCCGTCACGAACACGGAGGGCGTTTTCTCTTTCCCGGCGTTGAACACCGGCACGTACACGGTTACGGTCTCACTGCAGGGATTCAAGGCGGCGGTCATCAACGACGTTGTGCTCACATCCGGCGCCGGCGCGAACGTGCGCGCCGTGCTCGAAGTCGGGGCGCTCGAGGAGCAAGTGCTCGTGAGCTCAGATCGTGCAGACGCAGAACTCGACGATCTCGACCACGATCAATACCAATCAGATCACGAAGCTGCCGCTGACGAGCCGCAGCGCGATGGACTTCGTGCCCTACATGCCGGGCGTCTCGACGGCGAACGGCAACAGGCAGTCGATCATCAACGGGCTGCCGCGCGGCACGATCAACATCACGATGGACGGCGTCAACATCCAGGACAACACGCTGCGATCAACCGACGGTTTCTTTGCGATCGTCGCGCCGCGGCTCGACGCGATCGAGGAGGTGACTGTCCAGACGGCCGCCCAGGGTGCCGATTCAGGCGGTCAGGGCGCCGTGCAGGTGAAGTTCGTCACGCGCTCGGGGACCAACAATTATACCGGCAGCGGCTACTACTACTACCGGAACGACGCGCTGAACGCGAACACCTGGTTCAACAACCGCAACGGCAATCCGAAGCCCGCGTTGCTCCAGAAACAGGGCGGCGTTCGCCTCGGCGGTCCAATCCTTCGCGA
This sequence comes from Acidobacteriota bacterium, assembly GCA_003222455.1. GTDB lineage: Bacteria > Acidobacteriota > Vicinamibacteria > Vicinamibacterales > CAVVIG01 > QHWF01. The sequence continues at coordinate 3,119 of QHWF01000648.1, read as the reverse complement.
AAAGGCGTTCTTTTTCTTCAACTGGGAGGAAACGCGCGCTCCAAGCGACACGTCGCGGCAGCGCATCCTGCTGAATCCGCAGGCGCAGCACGGCATCTTCACCTACGCCTCCGGCGGCGTGACGCGGACGGTGAACCTGCTGCAGCTCGCCGCGGCGAACGGTCAGACGTCCACGCTGGACCCGACCATCACGCAGATTCTGGCGGACATTCGCAGCTCGACGACAAAGACCGGCGGGCTCACGACCATCGACGCCAATCTCGATCGGCTCACATTCAACAACCATGTCGAGTCGAACAACCATCTGCCCACGGCGCGCGTCGACGTGACCCTCACCGAAAAGCACCGCTTCAGCAGCGCCCTGAACTACCAGAAACCCTACACCTTTCCTGACACGCTGAACAACCGCGACCCTGCCTTCCCCGGATTCCCCGTGGCCGGCGGTCAGGAGTCGAAGCGCATCGCGTTCAGCAGCTGGGTGCGCTCGAACTTCATGACCAATCTCGTCAACGAGGCGCGCATCGGGTATAGCGGCGCGCCGGTATTTTTCAACCCGCAATTCACTCCGTCTCTGTGGTCGGCGGGCCCCACCACCATGAACGGCGTCAACCTCCAATTCCCGACCGTCGGGTCCCAATTGACGTCGCCAGGCGGCGCGAATGGAAATACCAATGCCCCGAACAGCGCGACACCGTCGTCGCGAAATGCCACCGCGCTGCTCGTCGAAGACAACGTGACGTGGCTCAACGGCGCCCACAGCTTCACGATGGGCGCCTCCGCGACGCAGTACACGTTGTGGTCGAAAACCCAGATGCTCGTGCCCAACGTCACCTTCGACGTGCTGAGCTCCGATCCGGCGATCGCCATGTTCAATGGGGCGGAGTTTCCGGGAGCATCGGCCGCGCAGCTGACCGCGGCTCAGCACCTCTATGCGCTCCTCACCGGCCGAATCAACCAAGTGAGCTCGAACGCGCGGATCGACGAGACCAGCGGCCTGTACAACTATCTCGGCCTCGGCGTGCAGCGCGCGCGCATGCGGGAGACCGATCTCTACCTTCAAGACCGATGGCGGATGCGATCGAACGTCACGATCAACATGGGACTGCGCTACGGCTTGCAATTTCCGTTCAGGCCCCTCAACAGCAGCTACAGCTGGGCGTCGATGACGGAGATCTGCGGCGTGTCGGGCGTGTCCAGCGACGGGACGTGCAACCTCTTTCAGCCGGGAATCCGTGGCGCCTCGACCGCGCTGGCGCAATACAACGAGGGCGAGGCGGCGTACAACCTGGACAAAAACAACTTCGCGCCGAGCATCGGCGCCGTGTGGACGCCGGACAAGCGCGAGGGTTGGCTTGGCGCGTTGATGGGACCGGAAGGCAATTTCGTCATCCGCGGCGGATACGCCCGTAACTACAGCCGCCCAGGCTTGACGGATTTCTCCACTCCATACGGGAACAACACCGGCTTGACGCTGTCGCTGACGCGCGTGCCAACGACGTTCATGCTCAACCGCGATTCGAGCTCGTTCACGCAGCCAGCGTTCAATCCGACGCCGGCGTACCCGTTGACGCCGGCGCTCACGAGCTCCGTCAACGCGTTTGCCGCCAACATCCAGGTCCCGTCAGCCGATTCGGTCAGCGTCGGGATTCAGCGCGGGCTGGATCGCAACACATCGGTTGAGGTCCGCTACGTCGGGACGCGGGGCCACGATTCGTGGATTGCGCAGAACTACGACGAGTTCGACCTGTTCGGCAACGGCTTCCTGAGCGAGTTCAGGAAAGCGCAGGCCAACCTGCAGGCGAACATCGCCGCCGGCCGCGGCGCCACGTTCGCGTACACCGGCGCGGCCGGCACGACGCCGCTGCCGATCTTCCTCGCCTATTACAACGGCGTGAACAACGCCTCGTCCGGAGATCCGGCGAAGTACGCCGGGCCGAACTGGACGAACAGCAACACTCTTTCGTTCCTTGCGGCGCGGAACCCCAACCCGTTCGCGTTCGCGTGTCTCAACGCCGCCGGCTGCACGGACACGACACGAGAGAACGGCTTCATCGGCAACGCGCTGTTCCGGGCGAACGCTCTGGCCGCCGGCCTGCCGGCGAACTTCTTCATGGCCAACCCGGGCGCGCTCGCCGGCGCGTTCGTGACGAACAGCCTCGGCCGGACGACGTACAACGCCGTCCAGATGGAGGTGCGGCGGCGCTTTGCCGGCGGGCTTCAGGCGCAGGCGAGCTACGTGTACGGTCACCAGTTCGGGACGGTGACGACGAGCACGACGCCCACAGCACTCCTGACCCTGAGACGGCCGGCCTTCGACGTGCGCCAGACGGGCGATCCCGGCGACATCACGCACGCCTTGAAGGTGAATCTCGTGTACGACCTGCCGTTTGGCGAGGGGCGCCGGTTCGGCAGCGGTGCGAACCCGGTCGTGAACCGGATCTTCGGTGGCTGGCAGGTCGGCGTCGCCTCGATCTTCAGGACCGGCGAGCTCGTCGATCTCGGCAACGTCCGGCTCGTCGGGATGACGATGCGCGATGTCGAGAAGATGTTCGCGCTCCGGTTCGACAACGTCGAGCGTCACGTCTACCTGCTGCCGCCGGACGTCATTGACAACACGATCCTGGCCTTCAATACCAGTCCGACGTCTCCGACGGGATATGCGGGCGCCGCGCCGACCGGTCGGTATTTCGCGCCGGCGAACGGCCCGGAGTGCATCGAAGTGGACAGCGCGGCACGCTACGGCGACTGTGCGGGACGCTCCCTCGTCGTCACCGGTCCGATGTTCCGGCAGACCGACATCCGGCTATCGAAGCGCACCAAGCTCGCCGGCCGCGTCGCCTTCGAGGTCGGCGCGAACATCCTCAACGTCTTCAACCAGCCGAACTTCCTTCCGGTTGGCCATGTCGGAACGGCGACGAGCATTGCTTCGTCTTCCGCGACGAACACGCTGAGCAACTACGATGTGACGCAGCTCGCCGGTACGAATACGTCGCGTCTGATTGAATTGATGATGCGTCTCAACTGGTAAAAACGTGAAGAGTGCAGAGGGATCGTCGGTGAGCGTCTCCAGGCGGGATGATGGTCCGTTGAAAGCTGGGCAACTTGAGATCGCGCTCGCG
>QHWF01000647.1 GCA_003222455.1 Acidobacteriota bacterium | reverse complement strand
CGGCGTCAGCATGACACCCTTTTTCCTGAACGTCTCTCGAATCTGGCTCGATCAGGGCGGTGTGTTCGCCGTGGCGAACATCCGCGGCGGCGGCGAGTTCGGCGAGGAGTGGCACCTGGCCGGAAATCTCACGAAGAAGCAGAACGTGTTCGACGACTTCATCGCCTGCGCCGAATATCTCACGAAGATGCGCTATACCAGCCCCGATCGCTTCGCCATTGAAGGCGGCAGCAACGGCGGGCTGCTGATGGGCGCGGCGCTCACCCAGCGCCCCGAGCTGTTCAGGGCGGTGGTCTCGCACGTGGGGATCTACGACATGCTTCGGGTGGAGCTGTCGCCGAACGGGGCGTTCAACGTGCCCGAGTTCGGAACGGTCAAGGACCGCAGTCAGTTCGTCGCGATGCACGCCTATTCGCCGTACCACCGCGTGAAGAACGGGACGAAATACCCCGCGGTGCTGTTTCTCACCGGGGCGAACGATCCGCGCGTCGACCCGATGCAATCGCGGAAGATGACGGCGCGACTGCAGGCGGCGACCGCGGGTTCGGGAACCGTCCTGCTCCGCACCAGCGCCGGCAGCGGCCACGGCATCGGCACGGCGCTGTCGGAAACGATCGAACAGGAAGTCGACGTGTATGCCTTTCTGTTCAATCAGCTCGGCATCGCGTTCAAAGGTGCCAATGGGTCGGGCGAGCGCTGAGGCAGGGACCTGCAGGATTGATCTCCTGTGCTCCGCGTCCATGTGGTGCAACGGAGCCGAGCAGGGCACGATGATGTCCGGCTGATATGGCCATCTTCGAGACGGCCGCCGGCTCGGCGCATCCCCTCGGGATTACCACCACCAGGGAGGGGGTCAACTTTTCGCTCTTTTCGGAAGCGGCGACGGAAGTCGTCCTGCTCCTCTTCTCCGACGCCGCCGCGGTCCAGCCGATGCAGACGATCCGGCTGGATCCGTTCAGCAATAAGACGTTCCACTTCTGGCATGTGTTCGTTCGAGGATGTCGGCCAGGGACGTTCTACGCGTTTCGGATCGACGGGCCGGCCGATCCCGCTGCCGGCCAGCGCTTCAATCCCAACAAGGTGCTGATTGGTCCGGACGCGCGCGGCATCAGCCGGCATCTCTGGAAGCGCGCGGATGCGATCGGGCCGCAGGACAACATCGCCACGTCGATGCGCTGCGCGGTCGTGGATCTGTCCGCGTATGACTGGGAGGGCGACGAGCCGCTGAATCGGCCGATTCATGAGTCGATCATTTATGAAGCACACGTCGGCGGCTTCACACGGTCCCCGGGTGCGGGCGTTTCGCATCCCGGAACCTTCGCGTGCATGATCGAGAAGATTCCGTACCTCCAGGCGCTGGGCGTGACGGCCGTAGAACTGATGCCGGTGTTCGAGTTCGACGACACGAATGTCGCGCTGAACCCGGCAGGCGAGGCGATCCGCAATTACTGGGGTTACAGCACGATCGGCTTCTTCAGTCCGCACTCGGGGTACTGTGTCAACCCGGACGGCGTGTCGCACATCAACGAGTTCCGCGACCTCGTGAAGGCGCTCCACCACGTGGGGATCGAAGTCATCCTCGACGTCGTCTTCAACCACACCGACGAAGGCAACGAGCTCGGCCCCACGCATTCATTCCGCGGAATCGACAACCGCACGTTCTATCTGCTCGATCCGGACCATCCAGCCACCTACCTGAACTACAGTGGGGTCGGGAATACCTTCAACGCCAATCACCCGTTGCCGCAGAAGTTCATCGTCGATTGCCTGCGGTATTGGGTGGAGGAGATGCATGTCGACGGATTTCGCTTTGATGAAGGGTCGATCCTGGCACGCGGCGAGGACGGGACGCCGCTCGTGCATCCGCCCGTGATCTGGCAGATCGAGCTCGACGACACACTCGCCGACACGAAGGTGATTGCCGAAGCGTGGGATGCCGCCGGCCTGTATCAGGTGGGGCATTTTCCCGGTGACCGTTGGGCCGAATGGAACGGCCGGTACCGCGACGATGTCCGGCGATTCGTGAAAGGCGATGCCGGCCTGACCGGCGCAATCGCGTCGCGGCTGGGCGGAAGTGCTGACATCTATCAGATGCGCGGCCAGACGCCGGCGAACAGCATCAACTTCATCACCGTCCACGATGGGTTCACGCTCAACGATCTCGTCTCGTACAACACGAAACACAACGAGGCGAACGGCGAAGGCAATCGCGACGGCATCGGCGAGAATCTGAGTTGGAATTGTGGCGTGGAGGGGCCGAGCGACGATCCGGCGATCCAGGCGTTGCGTAAGAGGCAGATCAAGAATTTCCTCACCATTCTCCTGCTGTCACGCGGCGTGCCGATGCTGCTGGGCGGCGACGAGCTGCGGCGGACCCAGCGGGGCAACAACAACGCCTACAACCAGGATAACGTCACGAGTTGGTTCGACTGGTCGATGGTCGACTCGCATCGAGAGATGCTGCGCTTCGTTCAGCGGATGATTGCCTTCCGGAAGGCGCATCCGGCGCTCTGGCAACCATTCTTCTACAGCGGCGCGATCAACGAACGCGGTCTGCCCGATATCACGTGGCACGGCACGAGCCTCAACAGTCCGGGATTCGACGACCCGCAGGCGCGGACGCTCGCCTGCACGATTGCCGGATTCGGCGGCGCCGCCGACCTGCACGTCATGATGAACATGTTCTGGGAACCGCTCGATTTCGAGGTGCCGGCCCACAGCGAGTGGCAGATCGCCATCGACACATTTGCGGGTAGCCCGCACGACATCGCCGATCCGGATGGACACGGGCCGATGGTGCGTCAGCACACGACGGTGAACGGGCGGAGCATCGTCGTGCTGCGTGCGAAGATCAGGCGGTAACACCGCCGATGGCGGGTGATTGCGGCTCGAACGCCGGCGAACACGTCATAATGAGCCAGCGAGGCGTGGCCAATGGAACCGATGTACTTGCAGGACGTGGAGCAGCACCCGGGCAGCGGACCCTGGGCCGAAGGGATCGACCGGATGCGAGCCGCCGGTCTGGACGTGCCGCAAATCATGCACCTGTTCGCGTTCAAGACCGATCGAACCGAACACCTGGCGCGGTTCACACAAGGCG
>QHWF01000646.1 GCA_003222455.1 Acidobacteriota bacterium | reverse complement strand
CCGGAGGACGGCAACGCCGTGGAGTTTGCCAACCCCGGCAACAACAACAGCCTCATCGGCAACGTGTTCACCAAGTATCGAATCACGTCGGTCTCGCTCAACGCCGGCGGGGCCAATCATGTCGTGCGCGACAACGACATCTCCTTCAACTCGGGTCCTGGCCTTTCGGTCAATGGCCCAGGCAGCGTGATCGAGAACAACAACATCTCCGACAACGGCGGCACCGCGGTGGCCCTTACGGGTTCCGGACAGCGCTTCGAGCAGAACGTCGTGCGCAACAACGCGGGTATCGGAGTGAGCATCACCAGCAACACCACCGCGCTGGTCACCATCACGCGCAATTCGATCGCCAACAACGCCGGCTTGGGCATCGACCTCGCGCCGACCGGGCCGAATCCCAACGATCTCGCCGCAGCGTGCGCCGACGGTTTTCCCGACTGCGACACCGGGCCGAACGGCAAGCAGAATTTCCCGGTGCTGGACGCGAGCTCGCGGTGGACGGCGAGCGGCGTGGTCCTGAACGGCTCGCTCGCTTCGCGCCCGAGTCAGACCTACACGATCGAGTTCTTCGCTTCGCGCGCGGCCGACCCGAGCGGATTCGGCGAAGGCGAGGTCTATTTGGGCAGCACCAGCGCCACTACGGATGCGAGCGGCAACGCAAGCTTCACTGCGTCCTTATCCGGCGCCAATCCTTTGGGCAATGCCACCACCGGGTACTTTACCGCGACGGCGACCGATCCGGGCGGATCGACGTCGGAGTTCAGCCAGGCGCTTCAGCTTTCAAGATAGCCGCAAGGAGGGAGGAGATGACACAACATGTAAACGAGCCAGGCGACGAGCAGGATGATGACGATCAGCACAAGAGCCGGGCTGCCGCCGCCATAGCCGCCTGAACCGCCGCCGCCGGAAGACATCTGCCCGCCCGCGCCGGCGTCGCGTACGCGAACGTGCACACCACGCCTCTCAACCCGGGCGGCGAGATCCGCGGGCAGATTCGCGCGTCCAGACACAAAGATAGAGATAGAGACTAGAAGCCTTCGCTGACACCGGGCCAACGCCCGATCCCTCGCGGGGCGGGCGTTTTCTTTTTTCGATTGTGTCTTCTGCGGAATATTCGGGGACGGAATCGGTTTACCGCAATGGAGGAAAAATCACGCACCGGGAACAGCCGGCGTCGGGTGCGGGGCGCTGAGCGCTTGATCCCGCTTCAAAAACAACGGACTCCACGTTTTTTGCTTTTTGTCCGCATGAGGAGCGCAGCAACAAGTGGAGGAGCCGCGCATGAAAAGGATCGCGTTTGCAGCCGCAGTCGTCTTCTGGTCAGGCGCGTCAGCCCAGGCCGTGTTCCCTGATCCCAATGCCAACTGTCCGCCCTCGCAATGTGGGCAGGTTTCCCCCCTGATCCCGATGCAGAGTACCGAAGCTGTGCATATGGGCCTGGTATGGAAGAAGAATTCGCAGAATCCCAAGATCCTGTTTCACGCCAGGTTCTCGGAGTACACCGCCAACGACATGGCCGATCCTGCGCTGGTGGACCTGGCGATCGCCCGCGGGGCACTGACCACTGCCGGCAACCAGTTCAATTCGTCCTTGAGGGATGTCCTGAATGGTTTCGATCCGTTCCTGGGCCTGGGGCAGAATCGCTCGGCGGATGACTCGTTCCAAAGGCTCACCTACGGCGGCTACCTGATGCGCCAGGGCCTGAGCCAAAGCGTGCCGACGCGCATCAAGGCGGTTCGCACGATGGAAAGGCAGCTGCTGCTCGACATCAGCCACCCCGACGCCTTCAAGAACAGCGGCAAGTTCCATACGGCCCTGCTGGACGAGGCCGACTTCGCCATGAACCGGGCGGCCTTTGCGGAGAACGGCTATTCGAAGGGCATGTTCTACAACACTTATTGCAATGCGCGCACGACGCTCTCCGACGGACGGGTCTACGTCTTCGGAGGCCACGACATGCAGAGCGACAACGGCTTGTACAAGGTCAACATCTTCGACCCGGACACCGAAACGTGGGTGAAGCGGGCGCAGCCGTGCACCCGGGCGAATTGGAACAAGGATCCGTTCGGCTTGGCGTTGTTCGCCCGTGACCCGAACGCCCAGTTCTACGATAACTGCAATCCCAGGGACCAGCAGAGCACCCAGCCCTCGGAACCCTCGGACCAGAAATACGCCCGCTGGTATCCGTCGGCAGTTGCGCTGCCGAACGACACGGTGCTCGTCGTCGGCGGCTTCGACCAGGACAACTCCGTGGGGCCCGATCCCGCCCGGGCTGCGAAGGGCCGCCAGAACGTGAGCCAGACGGACACCGCCTTCACCGCCAGCCGTGTCAATCAGGTCGTCCCCGAGGTCTACGACCCGAAGACCGATCGCAACATCGCGCTGGAAAACGCCCGGATGGCGTTTCCGCTGTACCCGCAGCTCGAGGTCGTCGAGACCGGCCCCGGGAGGGACGACTGGAAGGTGTGCACTTTCGACGGCGAAATGGACTATGGCAGCGAAGCCGTCGCGGGTGGCGCCAAGTTCGGCATCGGAGGAGGCACGCCTAACTTCGAGAAAGGAACGACATGGTGCTTGGACGTGCTCGCGGCGCTAAAGGATCCCAACCGGGACATCCCCGCGAAGAACCACTGGACGCTCCTCGACACGGCTTCAGAAGTCAGGCCTTACTGCTGCCCCACCGCGAGCCTGGTGGAAATCGACCGCGACGGGCATACGGTGTCGCACAAGTGGTTCATGATTTCGGGACAGGATCAGAGCGGCGCTCAGACGGGAACGGTCGAGAGCATCGATTTCACGCATGCGAGGCCGCGATGGCAGAAGGTGGGCAGCATCCTGCAGCCGCTCGCCACGACCAAGTCAGTGCTGCTCCCCGACGGCAAGGTGCTCATCGGTCAGGGCGTGAACCGCTCGCCGGGATGCAATGTCGATGGCCGTCCGTGCACATTCGAGGAGCGAGAAGGTCATCACTTCCAGATGTTCGATCCCGAGACCGGCTCGGTCACCAAACTGGCCAAGACGACGGTCTCGCGAGGCCTTCACGGCACCGCGACGCTGCTGCCCGATGCGTCGGTGTTCTTCGCGGGAGAGAACCGGGAGGCTCTGGTGCGGCCCGACGACCCGTCGTTCCCGCTCACGACCTCGTATGCAGGCGTGCTGCCGCGCGGCGACCCGGACGTGGGGGTGCCCGTCGGACAAGTCTTTTCCCCGCCTTACCTGTTCAATCAGGACGGCAGTCGGGCGGCGCGACCGGTCATCGCGAAGGCGCCCAGGAAAATCTCGTACCGCGGGCACTTCGAGGTCGAGGTCGCGGGGGATCCGCGCGAGATTGCTTCGGTCGTGCTGCTTCGCAGCGATCACAACACCCACAGTCTGACCACGGGTGACCGCCACGTGAAGCTGGCGTTCCGGGCAAAGCGCGACGACGACGAAGGCGAGCTGCGGGTCACGGCGCCGAAACTGCCCGCACAGGCGGTTCCGGGCATTTACATGCTCTTCGTCGTGGACAGGAACGGCGTGCCGAGCCTGGGCAGGCGGGTTGATCTCAAGGCGGAAACCCGCGGACGCGACGAACGCGACCGCGATGACGACGACGAGTAGTTAGGAGCAACAGCAGCACACTGCAGAGAGGAGATGAACATGCGAAAGTTTAGTAAGAGCTTGTTGGGTGGCCTGGCCTTGACGTCGCTGCTTTGTACGGCGTCCGGGGTCTGGGCCGACGACGACAATCATCGGAATCACTTCAAGGCGCGGCTGATCGGCTACAACGAGGTGCCTTCGGTATCGACGCCGGCCAGGGGCGAGTTCGAGGCGAGGAT
>QHWF01000645.1 GCA_003222455.1 Acidobacteriota bacterium | reverse complement strand
AATACCGACGAAGAGATCCGCATGATCGATGACCTGGTGGCGCAGAAGCCGGATGCCATCATCATCGCGGCCAATCACGCCGACGCGACGGTGCCCGTGGCCAAAAAGGCCAAGACATCCGGGATCAAGGTCATCACCTATGACGCGGACGTGGCCGATCCCACCGCGCGTCAGTGGTTCGTGAACCAAGGGACCTTCACACTGGTGGGGACAGCGCTCGTCGACGTGGTGGCGGAACAGGCCGGGGCCAGCGCACGCTTCGCTGTCGTGAGTACCGATCCCGGTGCGTTCAGCCAGAACTCCTGGATCGCCGCCATGAAGGCGCAGATGCAGGCGAAGTACCCGAAGATGCAGCTGGTCGACATCCGCTATGGGCTGGGCAAACCCGCGGAGTCGTTCAGCATGGCCCAGGACCTGATTAACAAGTTCCGGGGTCAACTCGACGCAATCGTCGCTCCCACGGTGGTCGCCCTTCCCAAGGTGGCTGAAGCGGTGGAGCAGGCGGGGCTCACGGGCAAGATCGTCATTACCGGGTTGTCCACACCCAACGACATGAAGCAGTTCGTCAAGCGGGGCACGGTGAAGACCGTCGTGCTCTGGAATCCGGTCGACTTGGGCTACTTGGCTGTCTACGTGGCTCAGGCCAGTCTGGCGGGCACCCTCAAGGACAATGCGACGCAGGCCAAGGTGCCGGCAGGACGGTTGGGCACGCGCGACGCGATCGCATCGCTCGAGGACATCACAGCCAAGGGTCCGCTCACGCTGAAGAACGTGATTGTGTTGGGGAATCCGTTCCGGTTCACGAAGGACAATATCGACCAGTTCAACTTCTAAACTAAGGCAGTGTCAGGAAATAAGTGAACGAATCTCATAGGGCTACCGCTCCAGAGCGGCCGTGAATCCTCAGTCCCAACTTACGCGCCCGGCCCTCAAACTCGGTCATTTATTCTCTGACGACGCCTAAGCCGGCTTGAAGGAGGATTTCAATGCCGAAGTTCCAAGAAAAAGTCGCTGTCGTCACGGGTGGCAGTAGTGGTATAGGCCTCGCCACCGCCAAGCGCTTCGTCGAAGAAGGCGCGTTCGTCTACATCACCGGGCGCCGCCAGACGGAACTGGACAAGGCGGCATCGCTGATCGGCCACAGCGTCACCGCGGTACAGGCTGACGTGTCCAACCTCGCCGATCTCGACCGGCTCTACGCCAAGGTCGCCAGCGAGAAGGGCAAGATCGACATCCTGTTCGCTGGGGCGGGCATCGTCGATCCTCAGCCGCTCGCCGAGACGACGGAGGAAAGCTTCGACAAGGTCTTTGCGATCAACACGCGCGGCCTGGCCTTCACGGTCAAGAAGGCCCTGCCGCTTCTGAATTACGGCGGGGCGATCATCGTGATCACATCGATTGCCGGGAACAAGGGCATCCCCGGCTTCACCGCCTACAGCGCCACTAAGGCGGCAGTCCGCTCCTTCGTCCGCACCTGGACGGCCGAGTTGAAGGACCGCCGCATCCGCGTCAATGCGATCAGCCCGGGTCCGATCGACACGCCGATCTTCGACCAGCAGGCGCCAACCAAGGAACGGGCCGACCAGGCCCGAGCCCAGTTCGCCGCGGCGGTTCCGTTTGGACGGCTCGGCCGCCCGGAGGAGATCGCGTCGACCGCCTTGTTCCTTGCGTCTGACGAAGCAAGCTTCATCGCGGGCGTAGACCTCCCGGTCGATGGCGGCATGACCGCGATTTGACATTCGGCCGATCGCAGCATCTCTGTGCCTACGAGTGGCCAGGAAACGTCCGCGAGCTCCAGAACGTGATTGAGCGTGCCGTCGTGCTGTGCGAGGGACCTGTCCTGGAAATAGATCCAGATCTGGTCCCCCTGTCGGCAGCCCCGGGTCATGCCAGTGAACCCGTTACGCCATCCGGCAGCGCAGAGACTCCGCCCGCGAACGAATTGGCTGGAGTTCGGGCTGCGGCGCCGGACGACATCGCGCCCCTGGAGGCGATGGAGCGTCAGCACATCGTGGCCGCGCTGGAGTCCACAGCGGGGTGACCCATGGTCCTAAGGGCCCTGCCCGGATTCTCAAGCTCCATCCGAATACTCTTCGCAGCCGCATGGAGAAGCTCGGGATCACATTCAAGCGGACGCGCCACGAGACATCGCCACACCAGTCATTACGAACGGTCGTAAGCCGCGGAGGGGATCCACCCTCCAAGGCTCCGGCGCTTACGAAATACCGTAGGCTAATTTCCGGGCGCCGCTTCCCAGCCAGTCAACATCCCAAGGATTCCGCCCGGTTCGCAGTCCGGGCCCGGCTAGGCACGAGGCTTGCCCATGCCAGCAGTAGGCGATGAGCTGAACCGACGACTCATGGCCGACTCGGAGGCCCGCGCGATGGACGTCAAGCAGCTAGGGCATCAAGGAACGCTGGTCGCGACACCGAGCGCCCAGTTCGACGTCGTGACCGATCCCCACGGCATCCACCAAACAGGTGACCGCGACTGGCGGCTCGTCGACGCATTGCGTCGGCGCGAAGCGACCGCCGCCGAACGTCTTGTCGCCACATTCGGCGACCGCGCATATCGCCTCGCGATCGGGATAACCGGCAACCAGCAAGATGCCGAGGAGGCGGTGCAGGATTCGCTCTGGAACGTGATCAGAAGGATCGACACATTCCAGGGGCGGTCGTCATTCCGATCGTGGGTCTCCCGAATCACGGCGAACGCCGCCTACCAAAAGCGCCGCCGCGGTGCATACCGACCCAACGAAATCACGCTCGGCGAAGTCCTTCCGCGTTTCGACGAGGATGGCTATCATGCCGATCCCATCGCCGACTGGTCGACGCAGCTCGTCGATCCGGCGATGCGCAGAGAGCTGCGAGACGTGCTCGCATCGGCGTTGGACGAGTTACCGCCTTCCTATCGCGCGGCGGTCGTCCTGCGCGACGTCGAAGGGTTGTCGACCGCTGAAGTCGCCCTAGCCCTGGGGATTGCGGTTGGGACTGTGAAGACGCGCACGCACCGAGCCCGCCTCTTGCTCCGCAAACGTCTATCGACGTTCATGGCGAGCCCAGCGCTTCAGGCGAAGGGGATGCGCGCGAGGCGCGAACTCTGGAACGTGACCGGCGACATCCGCATCTGAAAGGGCACTTGGCGTGGTACGGAGCGTCTTCTGACACTGGAGGAAGGCATGGCTGCAGACGAAGGGCTTGAAATCCTGAT
>QHWF01000628.1 GCA_003222455.1 Acidobacteriota bacterium | reverse complement strand
TCGGGAACGATGTCGTTGACGTTCGTCGCGGCGACGAACTGCGCAATCGGCAACCCGGCCCGCTTCGCCATCAATCCGGCCGTGAGGTTGCCGAAATTCCCGCTCGGCGTGCAGAACACCACCTGATCAGGGGTCTGGGCCGGCGCGGCGGCCGCGCTTGCCTGGTCCGTGAGTTCCGCGATCGCTCCGGCTGTCGGGGACGAGCGTGCTCGGTCCATCAGCTGCGCGATCGCATGAAAGTAGTAAATCAACTGCGGCAACAACCGCCCGACGTTCACGGAGTTCGCAGACGTCATCGGGACCTGGCGTCGAAGCTCGGGATCGCGGAACGCTTCGCGCGTGAGCCGATGACAATCGTCGAAGCTGCCGGCCACCGCGTACGCACGCACGTTTCCGCAGGCCATCCCCGGCTCCTCACCGTTGAACATCGTCAACTGCGCTTCCTGTGTGGGGCTGATCCGCCCGTGCGGGTACAACACCATGACGCGGGTATACGGAACGCCGTGAAAGGCGTGCGCCACGGCGCTGCCCGTGTCACCGGAAGTCGCGACCAGCACGGTGAGAGGCGCGTCGCCCTCGTGCAACGACGCCATCAGCCGCGCCATCACACGGGCGCCGACGTCTTTGAAGGCCAGTGTCGGACCATGGAACAACTCGAGCGCGTGGATGCCGGGTTCGACGGTCACGAGCGGGATCTCGAAATCGAGGGCGGCGGCAATCACGGCCTCGAAGACGGTCGCATCGAGCTCGCCGCGAGTGAACGGGCGGAGGACGCGCAGCGCGATTTCCGTCAGCGTGCGCCGCGGCAGCCGTGACAGCTCGGCGTGGCTCCACGGCTCGATCGTTTCCGGGACATACAGCCCGCCATCGGGCGCGAGTCCCTCGAACACGGCAGTCTTGAAGGAACCCGGCGGCGCCTCTCCGTGGGTGGTTACGAAGCGCATGCGCTGACCACGCGCGCGCCCTCTGGAGCAATCACCGAAATGATGGTGCGCGGCTCGCCTCCGATCGACGCCCTCACGGCCGCGCTCATCGCCGCAGCGACACGCTGCGCGATGACCGCGTCACGGCACAGCGCAAAGAGCGACGGGCCCGATCCCGACAGGCTGCAGCCCAGTGCTCCGGCGTCGAGTGCGGCCCGCTTGATGGCCGCGAACCCCGGCACCAGCCTCGCTCGCCGCGGCTCGGCGATGCTGTCTTCGAGAGCGCGGGCCATCTGCGCGAAGTCACCACGGTGGAGCGCATCGACGAAGGCCCCGAGGTTGGCCCATTCGCGGATCGCATCGCTGAGCGGTACGGTGTCGCCGAGCAGCGCGCGCGCGCCTGCCGTTTCGATCTCGAGCGCCGGATGCACGACGACGGCGGTGAGCCCGGCGGGAACCGGCAGCCGGATCACGTCGGGCGGGTCGGGCTGCCGCACGAGAACCAACCCGCCGTAGAGCGCCGGAGCGATATTGTCGCCATGCGCCGATCCGGCGGCGAGACGCTCGCCTTCGAAGGCACACGCCATCAGCACGTCGAGCGGCAGGCACGCGCCCACGAGCGCAGCCACGGCGACGACGCTCGCGACCGCGCTCGCGGCGCTGCCGCCGAGGCCGCTCGAGAGCGGCAGCCCCTTGCGGATCGCGAGCGCCACGCCACGCCGCTCACCGAGCCGGACGAGCAGCGCCTGGGCCGCGACACTCGCGGTGTTGCGGTTCGGATCCCGCGGCAGCCGGCCGGAGTCCCCGACGATATCGTCGATGAACACACCGGCGGGCGCGAACCGGGCGGTGACCTCGTCTCCGGGCGATTCGAGCGCGAACCCGAGCACGTCGAACCCGCACGCGACGTTGGATACTGTCGCGGGCGCAAACGCAGTGACCGTCTCCATCACTCCGGACATCTTACTTGCGCCGATTGCTGATCCCAAGCCATAGTCTGGCCGCGATCCCCGGTATCTTGTTCGCGGTTTCGTGGCTTGGTCGATGGACCAGACGGCTCATCACGAAGCCTCGAAGAACCACGAAGGGCACGACGAATATTTCTGAAAAAGAAATCTTCGTGTCCTTCGTTACGCTTCGTGCCTTCGTGATGAGCCGTGTCCGGCCGGTGCGGCCGAGCCTGACCCTGAACGAAGGAGAGGGCTACCTGCGGTATCGCTCGAGAATCGTGGGGATCAGGTACTCCTGGAACGCGCGATCGAAGTCGTACTTCGGCGAAAAGCCCCAGTCGGCGCGGGCGGCGGAATCGTCGACATCCGCCGGCCACGAGTCCACGATGCCCTGCCGTTTCGTGTCGACCTTATAGCCGATTGACGCGTTCGGAAACGCGGCGACGACGACGTCACGGATCGCCGCGGCCGACCGGCTGAACGCACTCAGGTTGTAGGCCGTCCGCGTGAGGCGCTCGCGCACCGCCGAGGCCAGCGCCAGCAGCGCGTCCACGCCATCGGGCATCGCCATGAAGGGAATCGTCGTATCCGGCCGCACGAAACAGTCGTACGCCTCGCCGTTGGCCGCCGCGTGGATCATCTCCGGTGCGTAGTCGGAGGTCCCGCCCGACGGCAAGGTGAGCGCCGAGATCAAGCCGGGAAACCGGACGGCGCGAAAATCGACGCGCGCGATCGCGTCGGCCGACAACTGCTTGTAGTAGCGCGCGTAGTAGTGTCCGAGCTGCTCGCAATACAGTTTGTTGCACCCGTACATCGTTTTCGGATGCGTGAACTGATCCTCGCTCACGCGGCCGGCCCGCGTCTTGGTGTCGAGGTCCGGCAGACCGTACGCCGCAATCGACGATGGATAGATGAAGAGGACCGGACGGCCGTGCGACTCGCCCTGGCGCTGCGCGAACTCGAGCAGGTTCAGGGTGCCCTCGACGTTTACGTGGTGCGCGGTCGTCGGCGTGAACTCCGATCGCGTGGAGAGCAGCGCCGCGAGATGAAAGACGCGATCCACCTCGAACTCCGCCAGGATGCGATCCAGGAGGCCGACGTCGGTGATCGATCCGGTGAACTCGCGCGTCACTCTCGGCGCGAGCGACGCATCGAGCGGGTTGACGTCGATCGTGATGATCGACACGCCCGGCGGGGCCAGCCGCGTCACCAGACCGTGACCGATTTCGCCGCTGGCGCCGGTGATCAGAACAACGGGTTTGCGCATCTCAGGGCTCTAGCAGGCTGCTGAAAAACGCAGCCTGAAGTGAAAAGTTAAAACAGAAAAGTCAAAAGCAGGCGGAAAATCGCACTTTTCTCTTTTAGCTTTTCAGTTTTAACTTCAGGTCGGCGCCTTTTTCAGCGACCTGCTCAGTCTCAACGCTCGAGACACGACGATCGACGATCAACGCAGAACACGCAGAACGCGTAGAGCAACCGCCTTTCTTCTCTGCGAATTCCGCGAGCTCAGCGTTGATTGTCGTGGGTGG
>QHWF01000093.1 GCA_003222455.1 Acidobacteriota bacterium | reverse complement strand
CGCGCGATGACGGTCGGGTGTGGTCTCCGCGTCCTCCCGCCTTACTTGAAGCTACGGCGGGCCACCCTAGCCTTGTCCGCCTTCGCGCGAGGCGCTCCGGCGAGACCTCGACGAAGCTCGACGAGCGGAGTCGGGCGCGAAGGTGGCCGTGGTAGACGCCGCAGGGTGCTTTTGAACTGACGCCGCAGGGTGCTTTTTGAACTGACGCCGCAGCGTGCTCGGAACTGACGCTGCACAGGGTGCTTTTGGAACTGACGCTCCACGGTGCTCGGGAAACGGCAACACCGTACTATGTGGCGCCGCAACCCCATATTGGCGCCGCACCGCGCTCATGCGCAAAAGCACCTTCCGCAACAGCCGCGACAAACCCTCAGCGACAGCACCAGCACCCTCAGCGACAGCGCGAAGCACCTTGCCACGCAGCGCCAAGGCACCCTGGCCCGGAGCGCGAAGCACCCTGCCGCGCAGCGCCGAGCACCCTGCCGCGCAGCGCCCGGCACCTTGCGGCGAGAGCGCCAAGCACGCGGCCGCGAAGCGCCCAGCACCTTGCGGCGAGAGCGCGAAGCACGCGGTCGCGAAGCGTCCAGCACCTTGCCGCGAAAGCGCTAAGCCCGCTGCCGCGAAGCGCCAAGCACCTTGCGGCGATAGCGCTAAGCACGCCGCCGCAAAGCGCCCGGCACCTTGCCGCGCACCCAGCACCTTGCCGCGAAGCGTCGAGCACCTTGCCGCGACAGCGCGAAGCACCGTGCAGCGAGCCAAGCACTCTCAGCGATAGCGCAAAGCACTGTCTGCAGCGACAGCGCCCGAACCGGGCCGCTGCGTTGTACAATCGACCGGCCTTATGAACAATCCAACGGGAGGCGGCAGGGCTGCCCGGGCAAGTGCAACGGTCGATCAGAGGCCACAAACGAGGAAACGTATGGGATGGGTCATTTTCGTGGCCGGAGCCGTGTTGTCGTGGGGCGCGTACGGCGCGCTCCTCCATCTTGGGCAAACGCAGCTCGGGAATCCATTGAAGGCACTCCTCTGCGTCGGGATGGCGTATTTCCTGATCGGCGTCGTCGTCCCAGTGCTGGGGCTCTCGGCGCAAGGCTCGCTCGCCGGCTTCAACACCAACGGGTTGATGACGGCGACCACGGCGGGCGCGCTGGGTGCCGCGGGCGCGGCGTGCATCATCTGGGCGTTCAAGGCGGGTGGGCTCCCGGTGTATGTCATGCCGCTCGTGTTCGGCGGCGCGCCGATCGTCAATGTCCTGATCTCCATGACCATCCATCCGCCAAAGACCGCGATCAACCCGATGCTGTACGTCGGCTTCCTGCTCGCCTCGGCGGGAGCAGCCATGGTGCTGTACTTCAGACCGGCCGCTTGATCGATGAATCTGGCACAGAGCGCGGGGCTCGCCGTGGACGACTGGTTGACGACACTCAGCCGACTCTTCGCATCTGCGATCGTGTTCGTGGCGATCGCGCCTGGGGTGCACGCGCAATCGTCGGCGGCGCAGACGATCGACAAGGCCGACGCGCTGTCGCAGGCGGCGCGCAAAGGCGATGCGGCGGCCGTGAAGAAGCTGCTCGATGAAGGGGTCGACGTCAACACGAGATTCCGCTACGACCGCACGGCCCTGTCGTTCGCCGCGGACCGCGGGCATGTCGACGTCGTCAGGCTCCTGATCGATCGCGGCGCGGATGCCTATTATTATCTCGCCAGCGAAGACGGCGACATGTACGTGATCAAAGCCGGACCCACATACGAGTTGCTCGCGACGAATCCGATCGGCCAGGTGATCATGGCGACACCGGCGATTTCGAACGGGACCCTGATCATCAGGGGACTGAAGGACGTGATTGCGATCGGAAACAGACAGTGAAATCTGGTAATTCTACCGTCGGCCTCGTGGCCGCCGTGGTCGTCGGCCTGGTCGTGAGTTTGTCGGCGCAGACGGCGCCGGGCGACTGGCCGCAGTGGCGCGGGCCGAATCGAGATGGCAGCATCGCGTCGTTCACGCCGCCCCGCGAGTGGCCCGATCACCTCACACGGAAATGGAAAATCGATGTCGGCCTCGGGTATTCCACCCCAATCCTCGTGGGCAACCGCGTGTATATGTACTCGCGCAAGGACGACAACGAAGTGCTGTCGGCCCTCGACGCTGAGACGGGACGGTCCGTCTGGCAGACGGCGTATCCGGCGCCCTTCACCATGAACCCCGCGGCGGCGCGTCACGAGAAGGGACCGAAATCCACTCCCACGCTTGTCGACGGCAAGCTGTACACCCTCGGCATGAGCGGCATCGTCTCGGCATTCAATGCGGCGGACGGCAAACAGATCTGGCAGAAACCGGCGCCACCGGTCGCACCGCTGTACCACACGGCGATGTCGCCGCTGGTCGACCGTGGGCTCGTCATCGTTCATGTCGGCGGCCACAATCAGGGCGCGCTGACTGCCTTCGACCCGAACACGGGAGCCGTCAAATGGGCCTGGAACGGCGACGGGCCCTCGTATGGTTCGCCAATCGCGGCAGATTTCGGCGGACTGCGCCAGGTGATTGTGTTCACCCAGGAAAATCTCGTCGGCGTCTCCGAGGCGTCAGGCCAACTCCTGTGGAAGCGGCCGTTCAGCACCTCCTTCAGCCAGAACGCCATCACGCCGCTGATTCATGGCGACATGGTGATCGTCTCCGGACTCGACCAGGGCGTCACCGCGTTCAGGATTCTCAAGCGCGGCAACGAGTGGACAACCGAGAACGTCTGGGAAAACCAGAACGTGTCGCTCTACATGGCCAATGCCGTCGTCGTGCGCGACGTGGTGATTGGCATGTCGCACAAGAACAGCGGCCAGTTCTTCGCCCTCGATGCAAAGACGGGAAAGACCCTGTGGACCAGCCCGCCGCGCCAGGCCACGAATGCCGCGATTTCGCACGCCGGCGATCTCCTGTTCATGCTGAAGGACGATGGGGAGCTGATTGTCGCGAAGGCGAGCGCGAGCGCTTTCGAGCCAGTGAAGCGGTACACCGTCGCCGACAGCGCCACCTGGGCGGCACCGACCATCGCCGGGAACCGGATCTTCGTCAAAGACACGTCGTCATTGGCTCTCTATACCTGGTGAATTCATCACACGGGATAAATTGCGCGTGGGGTCCGCCTTCAGGCGGATGTTCTCCAATCCTGCTGCCGCCTCACGCCGGAGCGCTTCTGTCGAAGGCGGAAGCGAAACGAAAAGGAGGCCGCATGTCCGCGGTCCGGTTGTTCACCGTTCTGCTCCTCGCAGGGTTGACCCTGTCCGACGCCTCCACCGCCGCACAGCGCGCCGCTCCGAGCGGCAAGGCGGTCGACGCCGCCAAAGCGTTTCTCACGACACTCGATGCCCGTCAACGCACGAAAGTTGCTCTTCCCCTCAACCCGACGACGAGGACCGTCTGGTCCAACCTGCCGACCGGCGTCACGATGCAGGTCGGCGCCGTCGAGCGCAACGGCCTCAAGCTCGGCGACATGACGTCTGCCCAGCAGGACGCGGCGCTCGCGCTCGTCGCGGCAGTTCTGAGCCGCACCGGCTTCCAGAAGGTGATGAACATCGTCAATGCCGATCAGCAACTGGAGCTCAGGAGCGCGCCCGACCGCGCCGCGAACAGCAAGATCAGGTTCGGACGCGCCGAGTACTACATGGCGATTCTCGGAACGCCGTCCGCCGCCGATCGGTGGATGCTGCAGTTCGGCGGCCATCATCTGGCGATCAACGTGAGCATCGCCGGCCAGAAAAGCGTGCTCACACCGAGTCACACCGGCGCTCAGCCCGCCACCTACACGCTGAACGGCCAGACGATTCGCCCGCTCGGGAGCGAGAACGACAAGGCATTCAAGCTGGTGAACGCGCTCGACGCCCCGCAGCGGAAGCAGGCCGTGCTCGGCTACGAGGTCCGCAATCTCGTGCTCGGTCCCGGTGAGGACGGCAAGGTGATCCAGCCGGAGGGCGTCCGCGCATCCACGCTCAATCAGGCGCAGCGCGCGATGCTGCTCGATCTCGTGCGCGAATGGGTCGACATTCTCGATGAAACAGCAGCCGGCGCGAAGATGGCGGAAATCACGGCGAACCTGGCCGACACCTATTTTGCGTGGAGCGGATCGACGAGCAATGGCGATCCGGCGTATTTCCGCGTTCAGGGTCCGACCGTGTTGATCGAATACGCGCCGCAAGGCGGTTCACGGGCGAGCACCGATCATATCCACACCATCTACCGCGATCCGACGAACGATTACGGCGCGAAGCTGACTGCGCAATGAGAAGGATGGCTGCGGCGGCGGTCGCGGTGCTGCTCGCTGGTGTGCGAGCGGCAGATGCCCACCAACTGGACGAGTATCTGCAGGCCACGCGCATCGCCCTCGAGCACGATCGGATCGCGCTCGAGATCGGCCTCACGCCCGGCGTAGCCGTCGCGGAGCAGATTTTCGCGACGATCGATCGCAACAGCGACCACCAGATCTCGGGACCTGAAATCGAGGCGTACGGCCGGATGGTTCTGCAGGATCTGTTGCTCGAATTCGACGGGCGGCCGTACCCGCTGGCGCTCGCGCGCGCCGAGTGTCCGCCGTGGTCCGACATGCGTGAGGGCCTGGGAACCATCCGGCTGCAGGCAACAGCGGACGTGCCGGTCGGCACCGCCGGGCATCATCAGCTTCAGTTTGCGAACACGCACCGACCGGACATCAGCGTGTATCTCGTGAATCCGCTGGTGCCTTCCAGCCGCACGTTTTCAATTATCGAGCAGCAGCGAGACATGCTTCAACACGGCATTCGACTGAACATCAACGTCACGCGGCCGTACACGTCGGCATCGTGGATCTTCGTGCCGGTCGCCGGGATGACAGCCTTCATCGTGCATCGCCGTCGCGGCGCCCCGCGTCGAGCATATCGACGAGACTGAGCTCGAATTTACAGTCAGCGGCGACGTGATCCATGTTGGAGCTTCATTTCACGCCGGCGGTGAGCCGGCGTTCCCGCGAAGGCAAGACACGCCCGGATGTCATCGCGCGTCAGATCAGGAAAATCACGAATCACATCGTCCACAGACATTCCCGATGCCAGGTAATCGAGCACATCGGAGACGGTGATCCGCATCCCGCGAATGCAAGGCTTCCCGCTGCGTTTGCCCGGCTCAATCGTAATGATCTGACTATAGTCCATGCTCGTACAGCGTAGGGTCGATCCAGCAGTTCGTCAAGAACGTCTTGGAGCTCGCAGATTACTCAACGACCAGATTCAGCAGTCCGCTGCCTCTTGCCGACGCAGTAAAGATGTTTGGCGGTTCTGATGAAGATCTGTCCTTCTGATACAGCCGGTGAGCTGAGCGTGTAGTCGTCGAGGTCGTTCTCGGCCAGCACCTCGAACGCCGGCCCGGCTTTGATGACGACGGTCTTGCCGTCTTCGTTCGTGACGTAGATCTTTCCGTCCGCGAGCACGGGCGATCCGCTGTAGGTCGCGGAGCTCAGGCGCTTGCGGCTGTAAATCTCCTTGCCGGTCCGCGGCTCGAGACACCAGATGATGCCGCGGTCGTTGATGACGTAGAGATACGTGCCGTCGGTGACGGGCGTCGGCACGTCGGGTCCGTTGCCAAACGACCACAGGACGTGCGTCTTCGTGACGTCGCCGCGGCCACCGGCTTTGAGCGCCAACATCGGACGCTCGCGCGTCGGCGCAATAATCAGGTCGCCATACACCACCGGCGACGCGACGATGCGGTGATTGGGATCGTTGTCGGGATTCAGACCATCGGCTCGCCAGAGCTCCTTGCCGGTGGCCACGTCATGACCGGTGACGACATCACCGCCGGTGAGAACGATTTCAGTGTTGGCTCCGTAGTGCAGCAGCGCCGGCGTCGTGTACGCATCCGGCGACTCCATGCGCGCCCGTGTCGGCCGCTCGACCCGCCACAACGTCTTGCCCGTCGCCTTGTCAATTCGCAGCAGGTACGACGGATCGTCCGTCTTCATGCCGTGCAGCACCTGCACGAACAGCGAGTCGCCGTGCAGCAACGGAGACGACCCGTATCCCCAGTTCAGCCCGAACCGGCCGTACTCTTTCTGGATGTCGCGCGCCCACAGCTCCTTGCCCTCGAAGTCGAACGCTTTGAGGATGCCCGTCCCGGTCATCGCCCAGACCGCGCGGCCGTCGGTCACCGGCGACGGCGTGGACATGTTCTGCTTCTGCTCCTGATGGTTGCCGCCGCCGAGCGGCCGCTTCCACATCACTGCGCCGTTGTTCCGGTCCACGCACCAGAGAAACAGATTGTCGCCCTCCCGCCGTTTCAGATCCTCCGCGACGTTCAGGAAGATACGATCGCCCCAGACAATCGGCGTGGAGCCCGACCAGGCGGGCAGATCGAGCGTCCACGTGATGTTTTCGGTCTTCGACCAGCGGACCGGCAGATTCTTTTCCGTGCTGACGCCGTTCTGTGCCGGCCCACGCCATTGCGGCCAGTTGTCCGCTGTCAACGTGGCGACCGATGTGCCGAGTAGAAGAGCAGCGAGCGAAGTTCGCCTGAGCATCGTTGAGTCTTCCTTACGGTGCAGCCTCGTCAGAGCCTGCGAAGACGTCGCCGTAGCGCAACCTTTCAGGGTTGCCCGGCGGCCATGATGCAGGCCTGAAGGCCTGCGCTACGCGCGGCCGCCGATTGACTTTTCAGCAGGCGGTTCAGCCCGGCGCGGCCTTCATTCCGAGCGCAGCGCCGCGAGCAGCGGTGTGCGCAGCGCCGCCCGCGTCGCCACAATGGACGATAGCAGCCCCGCCGCGAAGACGGCAACCAGCAGCCAGCCCGAGCTGGTCAGCGGCAGGCGACCGCCGCGCTCGAACACTGTCGGCGCAATCGCCACCAGCGCGCACGCGGTACCGATGGCCAGTCCCCACGCCAGCAGCAGCAGATTCTCGGCGATGACGATCGTGAAGATGTGGGCCCGGTCGTAGCCGACCGCACCCAGCAACGCGAGCTCGCGGCGCCGCTCGAGCACGTTGCGCAGCACGACCGTCGCGAGTCCGATGGTGCCGACCAGCAGACCGAGGCCGCCGAGCGTCTGGAACGTGGACAAGTACGTGTTCTCGACCGTGTGAAATGCGGCCAGGCGTTCGGACGTCGACACCGCGTCGGCGCCGAGATCGCCGGCGCCTTCTTCGATCGCACGCGCGACCTGGCCGGCACGATCGGCCGGCGCATCGACGAGCAGAAAGCGATACCCCTCCTGCTCGGGGAACAGTTTCACGAAACTGGTCTCGGCCATCAGCAGCTCGCCCTGAAAGATGCTGTCCGACAGCGCCGCCACGATGCGCAGGCGGACCGGACGCTCCCCGCGTCCCACGACGACATCGTCGCCCACCTGTTTGTGGAGAACGTAGGTGATGGAGTTGGCGTCGGCGACGACCGGCACGACATCCGAACCGATGGTGCGGTTGAGCAGCAGCCACGGATTGGCGCGTTCGGCATCGGTCGACGCCATCGACGCCTGAAACGCGAACCGGCCCGATTCGATGAACTGACGGCTCACTCCCAGGATGCGCGGATTCCGGGGTTCATACAAATTCAAACAACTGGCATCATCTCCCGGCAGAACCCGGAACGGCTCGATGGTGATCGGATCGACATGACCAATGCCGAGGGCCTCGCGACCGTCACGGCTGTTCGGATCCATCGCAATTGGCAACAGCAGGTCGACGAGCAGCGGATAGCCGCCGGTCCCGGCGCGCCGATCCGTCGCCGCGGCGCTGTCGCGCCTGAATGCGCCGACGGCAATCAGGATGAACGTGGCCGACGCGATGACGCCGATCACCAGGACGGAGCGGCCCGGACGACCGGCCGCATTGCGAAGCCCGATACGCCACACTGGCTTCCAGCCGTGGCCGTGCAGCGACGATCGTCGCGGCCGCCGCAGGTTGACCGCCACGGCGCTGAGGGACGCGACGAGCAGGGAGCTGCCGGCGCCGAAAAATCCGCCCGTGCGATCGAGCCGGCCGGTGAACGAGAGCCCGAGAAGGATCGCGCCGAGCACTGCGAAGGCGGCCGCAGCGGCCAGCCTGAAGGGTACTCGAACACCAGCCCTCGAAGCACGCGCCAGGGGCGCCTGGTCGCCCGCGATCGTGCCCGACAGGAGCGCTCGCTCCGACAGCCGTGCGAGGCCGCGCAGCGTCCACCAGATACACAGCATGGCCGCGGCCAGTGCGCCCGCTGCGCCTGCGGCAAGCGACATCGACGTGACGTGCAGCGTGAGCGCCCTCGTCCCGACGGCGCCGGACCACCAACCGCGGAGGCCGGCCATCATCGCCGCGGCGTATCCAACTGCGCCGCCGATGCCGAGCGCCGCGCCGCACGACGCGAGGACGAGTCCTTCGGCCGAGAACAGACGCCGCACCTGGATGGTGGTGAAGCCGACCGATCGCAGCAGGCCAATCTCGCGCCCGCGCTGCTCGATTCCGAGCCGGAAGAAAAGCGCCGCCAGCATCAGCGCCGAGATCACGAGAAAGAAGCTGAAATACGTGAAGTACTCACCAAAGTCGGTGGCGCCGCGGGAGGCGGCCAGGCCGCCGCCGCGCACGTCACGAACGGCCAGGCCGAGCGCGAGCGGGTCGATTTTCGCGCGCAACACCGCGGCGAAGCGGTCGCGCTCAGAAGCTGCCGCGTCCGCCGGGTCGTTGCGGTTCGCCACGTTCTCGGGGTCACCGATCGGATGCAGCCGGACCGATGTTCGATCGCCGAACCGCGATCGCCACAAGCGCTGACCCACTTCGAGCGGTACGAACGCCTTCGGCGTCGTACGGTACTGCTTCCAGTAGTCTTCGTCCACACGGCGAACGCGTTTCAGATCGATCGGAAACGGCGGATCCCAGTCGCCGAGCGTCTGGGCTTCCGTAATGCCGGGATACACAGGCACGAGGTCACGGTCGGCGGCCGCGCCTGCGATGGGAACAACGGCCGCGATCTGAAAGTCGGCCGTGCGCGTGAGCAGCCGCCCGGGCTCTTCCCACACGTAATATTCGAGGCTGAGCGGATCGCCGGCGCGGACGCCGAGATCGCGGGCCGCCCACGCGTTCAACACAATCGGTGGTGGATTCGATGAGGGATCCAGGGGCGTGTCCGGTGCGATCGTACGGAGGTCTGTCGCGGTCACCAGCGAGTACGGCACCTCCCGGTTGCCGCTGCGGACTGAATTGGCGAGATACGTCAGGACGGACTGCGGCGTCATCCCGGCATCCGCCGCGGCCGCCTCGACGGCGTTCGCACGCGGTTGGTCCAGAAGACCGGCCGCGCTCTCGACCGCGATCGCCGCGGGCGGACCAATCCCGGCCGGAACAGCCGTTGGTCGAACAACGCGGACTGTCACCCCCACGTCTTCGAGCGCAACGCGACGCCGGATGATCTCGTCCGACGATCGAAGGGCTGGCGCAGGGTTCTCTGCCTTGGCGGACGTTCGTCGCGCGGCAAGCAGCAGGGCGTTGACGCGATCGGCAACGTCCAGATCCTGCTGCAGCCGCCGCAACGGAACGAAGATGGCCCGCACGTCGCCCTGTTGTGGCTGCAGCGAGAAATCACCGACCTCGGCGGCGGCAGCGAGTGCACGCACGGTGAGACGCACGGTTCGACCGATGTTGTCTTTCCGGCCATGCAGCGATTCGATGGGAATCGATGACGGGCGCTCGACGCGCACGAGCACCGTGCCGCCAACGGCCGCACCGATCTCGGCCGCCAGCGCGTGGTTCACCAGCGCATCGCGCGCGGCCGGCCCATGCACGTTCAAGACGCCGTGAAACCGCCAGAACCGATCGTCGACGCCGTACACCTGGACCCGCGAGGCACGCCGGCCGCTCGCCTGATCGGTGACGAGACCCTGCAGCACCACGAGCGGAGTGACGCCGTCGAACGACGCGCCGAACGCCTGGTCGCGCGGGAATTCGGCTGCGAGCGCTTCACGGAAGAAACCGGACGACAGCACCACGATATCGGCGCGGCCGAGACGCTGCAGCACGAGATCCCGGAGGCTGCCGCGGACCGAATCGCCGACGAGGAGCGCGCCGGCAAGAACGGCCACGGCTGTCGCGACGCCCAGCACCACGGCGACGTTCGTCCGCCAGTAGTACGTGAGGCCACGAAAGATCAAGCGGGAGTGGCGTATCTGCATGTCTCAAAATGCAACCACGAAAACACGAAAACACGAAGACGGCACGAAGAACAACCAAACGTACAGGTTTTTTCTTCTTCGTGACCTTCGTGCCTTCGTGGCCTTCGTGTTGATCTTCGTGGCCTCGTGGCCCTCGTGTTGATCTTGGTGGCCTCGTGACAAAACGCGCCTATGCCTCGGACCGGCGCAGCTGCCGATCGGTCAGCTCGAACCGGATTGGAAACCTCGACGCCAGCTGCACGCTGTGCGTCACCACAATGAGAATCGACTGCTGCCGTTGATGCAAGTCGACGAGCAGCGAGGCGACGATGTCGGCCGCCGCGCGATCGAGGTTACCGGTCGGCTCGTCGCACAGGAGCAGGCGCGGCCGCCGGATGAGCGCGCGCGCAATCGCCACGCGCTGCCGTTCGCCGCCCGACAGCTCGCCGGGGCGATGATCGATCCGGTCGCCAAGGCCCACCTGATCGATCAACAGCCGCGCTCGCGCCGTGTCGTCTCCGTCCGACCGAGCCACGAGCGTCGGGATCAGCACGTTCTCGAGAACCGTGCACTGCGGCAGCAGGCAGTGATCCTGGAAGACGAACCCGATTGCCGTATTGCGGAACGCCGCCAGGGCGGCCGGCGCGAGCGCGCCTGGATCCTGGCCGTCCAGCGTCATCGTGCCGGACGATGGCGGTTCGAGCGCGCCGAGCACGTAGAGCAGCGAGCTCTTGCCGCTGCCGGAGGGTCCCATCACCGCGGCTCGGTCGCCAGGCGCCAGCGAGAACGAGACGTCCGACAGCACCGTCAGCGGTCCGCGCGGTGTGGGGTACTCTTTGGTCAGACGATCGACGCGCAGCATTCAATGAATGTCCGCAGTCCGGCACAACCATCCGGCGGTCACGGTTTATCACGAAGTCACGAAGAGACACGAAGCTCACGAAGCATCATGAGGAACACTCTTCGTGTCCTTCGTACTCTTCGTGACTTCGTGATGACCCGTGTCGGAACCGTTCTCTGGTTTCTGACGTTCAAGTGTCCCCTGATCCCCGAGTCCTTCAGCGCTGCCTCGAGCCGCCTGCGCGCCCCATTATCGGTGCGGGCTGAGCCACCAGCGCGTCGTACACCTCGAGCTGCTTGTCGGCCGAGCGCTGAATACTGTAATGCTCGCGCACGCCCGCGAACGCGCGATCGCCGAGCGCGCGCGCAAGCTCTGGTTCCTTCCACAGCGAGTACAGGCCGTCGGCGAGCGCGGCGGGATCGTCGGGCTGCACCAGCAGGCCGCCGCCGGTCTTCTCTACCATCTCGGTAAAGGCGCCGCGCCTCGGCTGCACCACGGGCACACCGCTGGCCATCGCCTCGAGCACGAACACCCCTTTGGGTTCATCGTACGGCGTCGGCACCGACAGCACATCCAGGCCGCGGAGGAAGGCCACCTTTCCCTTGCGATCGACCGCTCCGTGATACGTGAACTCGTGGCCAAGGCCGGCGCGATCGAGGCTGCGCCGGATATCGGCGAGATACCGTTGATGGGGGCGCGACAAATATCCGGCCGCGTCAAGGCGCACGCGCGCGCTCCCGGTCCGGCGCCGGAACAGCGGATACGCCTCGGCCAGCAGGTGCAGTCCCTTCTCGGGCGCGATGCGCGCAAAATATCCGACCACGAACTCGCCGCCGCGCGGCTGCCGCCGTTCGTAGCCGGTCATGTTGATGCCGAGCGGCACCACGTCGATCCGCTCCGCCTCCACTCCGAGCAGCCGCGCCATCGTCGGCACGTAGTAATCGCTGACCGCGATGAATCGATCGACGTCGGCGACCTGCCGCCGAATGAGATCGAGGGCGGTGCTGCGATGGGGCTCGACGAGGCCGTCGAGAAAGAGGTCCTCGCCCTGAAGCGTGCAGCAGACGGGACAATTGAGCGCCGCGCGCAGCGGACGCGCGAGACCGATCAACAGCGAGTTCGGCAGATTGACGACATCGGGCGGCGGTTCATCGGCCAGCCAGTCGAGCAGCTTGTCGAACTCGCGGCGCAGCACGCCGCGATCGCCTTCGAGCATCGAGACGGTGAGATCGCCGAGCAGCCTGGGATCGGTGGAGATCGAACGGCCGGCGACGGCGCGGATGAGGCCGGGCGAATCCCACAGCCGGTCCAGGAACCGCGGCATCTTCCGGAAGAGCGGCACGTGCTGCTGCAGGTAGATGCTGATACCGCCAAACAGCACGCGATTCCGGCTCACGTTGGCCTCGTCCGGGTTGGTCGGCGTGTAGAGCGGCAGCAGCGTGACGTCGTGG
>QHWF01000627.1 GCA_003222455.1 Acidobacteriota bacterium | reverse complement strand
CGCACGTGGGCCTGCATGTACGCGGTGCGACGGACATCATACAGGTGTTCGAATCCGGCGCGATCCGCGGCGAGCGGCCGGCGGCCATCGGCCGGAATGCGTGTGATCAGCCGTTCAATCGGCACGTCGAGCCAGACCGATACGCCATCGGCGTTGATGGCGGCGCGGTTTTGTGTGTCCACGAACGTGCCGCCACCGGTGGCCACCACCATGTGCGGTCGTCCGATTTGTTCGAAGAGAACAGCTCGCTCGACCACCCTGAAGTATGGTTCGCCGCGCGTTGCGAAGATGTCCGAGACCGGCAGCCGTTCGCGCCGCTCAATCGCCTCGTCGACGTCGACGGTCTCCCAGCCAAGCCGCCTGGCCAGGGCCCGTGCGACCGTTGTCTTTCCCGCGCCCATGAAGCCGACCAGATACACTTTTTCGGCTCTCACACGACAAGCCGATCGAGGATGTCGAAAAAACCGGGATATGAGATAGCCACGGCGTCGGCGCCGAGAATGGTGGACGGGGCTTCCGCGGCGAGCGCGGCGATCGCGAAGGCCATGGCCATCCGGTGATCGCCGCAGGCATCGGCGGTGCCGCCGTGCGGCCGTCGCGGGCGCGCGGCTCCCGCCGCAGGTCCCTGGACGATGAAACCGTCAGGGTGTTCATCGGCGTTGATGCCGAGCGCTCGGAACCCGGCAACGAGCGCGGCAATGCGGTCGCTTTCCTTCACCCGCAGCTCGGCGGCGCCGTGAACGGTGACCTCGCCGCCGTGCGCGGCAAGGGCGCCGATCGCCGGCAGTTCGTCGATCAAGCCTGGCACTTCCTCCGGCCCGATGTGGAGCGTCCCGGCGCGGTCGGCCTCAACGGTTATCGTGCCGCGCGGCTCGCCCGCCTCGTCGCCGGTGACCTCGACCTCGACGCGGGCGCCGAAGCGGCGCAGCACGCCCAGGAGCGCCGTACGCGACGGATTCAACCCCACGTCGTCGACCGCGATACGTGAGCCCGGCAATGCAGCGGCCGCCACCAGCCAGAATGCCGCCGACGAGAAATCTCCGGGAACCGAGAGAGACTGCGATGACAAGCGCTGACCTCCCGGCACGCTCATCCTGAGACCGTCGCACGCCACGCGTCCGCCGAACGCGACAATCGCGCGTTCCGTGTGATCGCGGGTCGGAGCCGGCTCGACGACCGACGTCACGCCCTCCGCATGGAGGCCGGCCAGGACGACCGCGGTTTTCACCTGTGCGCTCGGCACCTCGGGTTGATAGTCGATGCCGTGCAATGCCGCGCCGTGGACCGTCAGCGGGGGCCGGCCGTCGTCCGATTCGATGCGAGCGCCCATCCGGCCGAGCGGGTCAATCACCCGGCGCATGGGACGGCGCGAGAGCGAATCATCGCCGGTCAGGGTCGATCGAAAGGCATGGCCAGCCAGGATGCCGGCCAGTAACCGCATGGTCGTCCCCGAATTTCCGGCGTCGAGAGGCTGGGAAGACGAACGGAGCCGCCCCAATCCTCGTCCCAGTACAGTGACCGTGCCGGGCGGGCCCTCCTGGACGTCGACGCCCAGCTGCCTCAGGCACGCAATCGTAGACTGGCAGTCTGCGCCCGGTGCGAACTGCGTCAGCGTGGATCTGCCCTCAGCGAGGGCCGCGAGCATCGCGTACCGGTGGGAAATCGACTTGTCACCCGGAACGTGCAGGCGGCCCTGCAGGCGCCTGCCGGGCGTGATCGTGGTCGCCGAGAACGACGGCATGTATCTGACCGATCTTATGGTATTAAAGGGGGCGTGTGACGGCTAACGGTCACCACTTCGTCCGGCTCGAGTTCAGCAGCGCCTTCGAAATGCTGGATTTCGTGCAGATTGTGAGCGATCACATGTCGCGCGGTGTCGGGCTCGACGAGGATGCTGCCCATTGGGTGAGCGTCGCCATCCGCGAGTCGGTCATCAACGCCATCAAGCACGGGAACCGGAACGACGAAAACAAGCACGTTTTTGTCGAGTTCGAGGCAGCCACCGGTGCGATCGGGGAACTGACCATCCGCGTCCGCGATCAGGGCGAAGGGTTCGATCCCCAGGAAGTCGCCGATCCGCTCGCGCCGGAGAATCTCCTCAAGTCGAGCGGGCGCGGCATCTTCCTGATTCGCAATTTCATGGACGACGTCAAACTGCAGCGCGCGCCTGAAGGCGGCATGGAAATCCGCATGGTCAAGCGCGTGCAGGCCTCAGCCGACGGACCGACACCTGCTGTCGGTGGACTGAGCTGACGCAATTCCTGCTGCGTGCCCGCAAACCCGGTTTTCCTGACGACAGCGATTGAAGCCGTAGTGCGCGCCGGCGACGTGCAGATGGCGCAATTCGGCCAGGTTATTCGCGTGGACAAGAAAGGGGCGATCGATCTCGTCACCGAGGTCGACCTGGCCGTCGAGCGCGAGTTTCGGGAACTCATCGCGGGGCGGTTCCCGGATCATCATGTCCTCGCCGAGGAAATGGGCGGCAGCGCCGCGGTCCCGGCCGGGCCGTGCTGGGTTTTTGATCCGATCGACGGCACGACGAATTATGCGCACGGCCTGCCGATCTTCTGCTCGTCGCTTGCGCTCGAAATCGACGGCGTTCCGGAAGTCGCCGCCGTGTACGATCCGACGCGGCGCGAGCTGTTCACCGCCGAGCGGGGCGCCGGCGCCTTTCTGAACGGTCAACCCTTGCGGGTATCGCAGGCAGACCAACTGATCGATGCGATGCTCGTGACCGGATTTCCCTACGACGTGCACGCGCGCGTGAACGAGATTGTCGGCTTGTTCGGCGCGTTCGTGGCTCACGCGCGAGCGGTTCGCCGGCTGGGTTCGGCGGCCCTGGACCTCTGCTATGTCGCCGCCGGGCGGATGGACGGTTTCTGGGAAAGCGACCTCAAGGCGTGGGATATTGCCGGCGGCGCGCTCATTGTCGCCGAAGCTGGCGGTCGGGTCACGGGAACGGACGGGTCCGCGTTCGCGTCTCGCGGCGGCCACGTGCTGGCAAGTAATGGACGCCTCCACGACGCGATGCTCGCTGTGATCCGCGCATTCCGGACGTCGATGGGTGTGACCCCTTGATCTGACTGCCGGGTCTGACCCGTGGCCAAATCAGCGGACGGACTGATATCCGCGTGAGACACCGCGACGGCATGTTCGTTTTATCTGGCCGTTTTCCGACTAACACTCTGGCATTTGTCGTGCTACTTCCCGAGGCGCGGGAAACCCGGCCGGCGGCCTCTCGTAGCGCAGGCCTTCAGGCCTGCATCAAGGCCGCTACCAGTGATTTCTTCACTCAGTCGTAGTGCAGGCCTTCAGGCCTGCCGGTTAAAGGAGCGTTCTCGATGCGACGACTATTTTCAGTGGGCTCGAAGGCCTGCGCAACGTTTGCGGCGGCCCTGGTGGTCGGTTTCGCGGCACCACCGGCCGCCTCGGCCCAGCAATCGTTGAATCTGTCTATCGGCGGTTTTGCCCCACGCGCTGAGGATGCCCGAACGCCAAATGATGTGCTGGTGAACGATCTCAAATTCATTCCGCTCGTCTTCAATGTGGGGGACTTCCACAGTCTCGTGCTCGGCGCCGACTACCTGGTCGACTTTGGCAACAATTTCGAAGCCGGCCTGGGCATCGGGTTCCAGCAGCGCTCCGTTCCGAGTGTCTATCAGGATGTGGTGAACAGCGACGGATCCGAAATCGAGCAGACGCTCAAGCTGCGGGTCATTCCGTTCAGTGCGACCGTTCGATTTCTCCCGCTTGGACGGCACACGGCGATTGAGCCCTACATCGGCGCGGGCGTCGGTGTGTTCAGATTCCGCTACAGCGAGACGGGCCAGTGGGTCGATCGGCGGGACAACTCGATTTTCCGGGACACGTCGGCTGGTTCGGGCAGTGCCAGCGGCCCGATGATTCTCGGCGGCATCCGTGCGCCCTTTGGGAACATGGCTGTCGGTGGCGAACTCCGGTACCAATCAGCGCAGGGCGACCTGCCGCAGGATCAAGGTTTCGCAACCGACGGGAGTAATTCCACGCCAAGAATCGATCTCGGCGGATTCACGTATGTCTTCTCGGTAAACTTTCGCTTCTGATAAGAACACGCCAAGGACACAAAGGATACAAAGGACACAAACGACTCAAAACAAAAGAGGATTTCTTCGCGGCCTTCTCGCTTGCCTAGCCGAAGCTCGCTGAATTGCTGGCGAGCGAAGGCCTCGGCGTTCCAACGTCGTGTCAGTTATCGGGCCTGCCGGCACCAAGCGGCTGGCGCCGGTACAACGCCAGGCCCGCGCCTTCGCAGACGCGCGCGTACCCGGCTAGAAACGCGGGTCGCTCTCGCACAAGGCGCGCCAGCATGTCGCCTCCTTCAGCCTTTTCCTCAATCAGCACCCATTCGGCGTAGGGCCGTGGATTG
>QHWF01000092.1:3684-20103 GCA_003222455.1 Acidobacteriota bacterium | reverse complement strand
GACGATGGTGCAGGGCGCGAATGGATGGTACGTCTTCAGCGATCTCGCCGCGTTCGAGGCCCGCCGACCGGATTCGTTCCGGCGGGCGTCGGGCGTCGAGCCCCGCATCTTCGCCACGACGCGCACGGGCGCGTTCGTCAGCGACCATGTGACCGCGTCCGGCTCGCTCACGCTGGATGCGGGTGTTCGCCTCGACGTCGTCACGTGGCCATCGCCGGTGTCCATTGCACAACGACAGGTGGAGCCGCGAGTCGGGTTCGCGTGGTCGCCGCTTGCGGCCTGGGTGGTTCGTACCGGGGCCGGCATCTTCGCCGATCGCATTCCGCTCGCGGCGCTCGACCGCGTGCTCGCGATGAACGGTGTGTCAGGTGTCGAGGAGATTCTCGAGCCTCCGGCGGCATCGGCCGCACCTTCGATCTGCACGGTGCGATCGGGAGCCTGGCATCCGTCGAGCCGTCAGACCAGCAT
Source organism: Acidobacteriota bacterium (assembly GCA_003222455.1). GTDB lineage: Bacteria > Acidobacteriota > Vicinamibacteria > Vicinamibacterales > CAVVIG01 > QHWF01. Next base: position 19,635 of record QHWF01000092.1, on the reverse strand, counting down.
CGGCATCGAGCGGCTGCTGACATCCGATCTCACGGTCAGTGCGAATTATCTGTTCGTGCACGGCGTCGATTTGCCGCGAACGGTCAACGTCGGCCTGGCGAACGCGATGTTCGAGCTTCAACCCGCCGGAGAATCCAGCTATCACGGGCTGTCCCTGGCGGCGAACCGGCGCCTCTCGCATGAAATTGCGTGGTCCGCGTCGTACACGTGGTCACGCGCCCTCGATACCGCCTCGGATTTCGACGAACAGCCGCAGAATCCGCTCGCGCTCCACGAGGAATGGGGACGATTCCGGTACGATCAGCCTCATCGTCTGGTGGCGAACGCGCTGTTCGACCTGCCGATCGGCGACGAAGAGGACCGCATCTCCGGCCCGACGCCGGACTGGTGGGTGCGGGCGCTGAGCAACATCGAAGCGGCGACCATCCTCACCGTCAGCTCCGGCCAGCCGGTGAACCCGATCACCGGCTCGGACGATTTACACACGTTGAGTTTCCCGCTCGTCGTGCGTCCGCCGGGCGCATTGCGCAACAGCCTGCGGCTGCCGGCGTTCGCCGCTGCGGACGTGCGTCTGTTGAAAGCCATCGCGATCAAGCCGCACGGCAAGCTCGACCTGGTCGTCGAAGCGTTCAACATCTTGAACCGGCAGAACGTCATCGGCATCGATCCTGTGTTCGGACCGGGTCCGTCGCCGCGGCCTGGGTTCGGCCGCGCGATCGAGGCCGCCAACCCGCGCCATATTCAGTTTTCAATCGACGTCGAATTCTGACGCCTTCGGCGACCTGGAGGGACATCAGGGAGGGAGCGAAGTACCCGAGCACGGTTTGCCAGCCCAGCGCCGCTAAGGTACTCTCTGCATCAGGTTGGGGGGAAAATTCGTCCGTGCCACCAAACCCGGTTGAATTGAGCCTGGAGATCCAGCCCGGTGCGCGGTTCGAGCTCATCGATGTCCGCAAGCACGCGGCGGCGCAGAGCGAAGTTTTCGACCGCTATCCGCGGGCGCTTTACTGTTCCTTTCACACCACCGCCGGGTATTTGGAGCAGAGTCTCGCAACGCGGTTGACGCGAGCGACGTTGGGAATCGCGCCGTACGTCAGCCTTTTCCAGACCCTGTTCCCCGCCGGCGCGGGTTACCGACACGACGATCTGCACCTGCGCGAGGAGCTGTCGGACGATCAGCGTACGATCGAACCGCGCAATGGAGATGCGCATCTCGCCTTCATCGCGGCGGGTCTCCGTAACTGCGTCAAATATGTCAACCGCCCGCGCCAGCCCGTCTACCTTGTCGATCTCGACGGCATGAACCGCGATCGGCCGCGCCGCCGTCGAACCAGCATCCTGGCGTTCAACGTCGAAAAGATTGTCGCCCGCGAGCGGCTCCGCGTCGCAGTATCGGCGCACCCTCTTGACTCGGTGAACATCAAGGATCCGCGCCTCGGTCTCTACGCGTGGCTCGACGAATTGATTACGCACCACGGAATCAGCAAAGGCCGAATTCAACTGACGCTCGCCGCCGGCGAGCATCAAGCGGGCCTGACGATGAACGAGTACGAGACGCTTCTCATGCGCCACGACCTGATTGAGGTACTTCGTAATCCCTTTCGTTTCATCTCCGAGAAAGGTCGGAACCTGCTCGCCGATCCTTGGACGATTCCCAACAAGACGATCGACTACGCCAAGTACGATCTCGTGCGCCTCTTCAACGAGTGCTGCGACGCGTTTCACATCAACGAGTCGCTCATGGAAAGGGTGCTCGCCCGCCTGATCGCCGTGCCGGCGCGGCGCTTTCTGCAGATGAAGCGCTCGGTGAGCCTGCTGGTGTCCGATCAAAAGGTCCCGGGGCGCGGCATGATCGCCGATGGCACGTACCAGTCGCCGATCCTCGTGCAGTGGAGAAAAGCCGCGGGCGGACAACGGTTGATCGACGTCACGCTCACCCGCCTCGAATGAGTATCTGGCCTTCGGTCCTCAGCGGCGTCACCCTCGCCGGCGGCGCATCTGCGTGGGCCGCATGCCATCCAGCCTCGCAGCTGTTCGGTCGAACCGTCACCAGGATTCCCTCGCGCTCCGGCGTCGCTCTGACCTTCGATGATGGACCGAACCCGGCCATCACGCCGTCACTCCTCGACGCTCTCGATCGTCACGAGGTGCGCGCCACCTTTTTCCTGATCGGACGATGGGCCCGTGCCTCCCCGGCGATCGTCGGCGAGATTGCAGCACGCGGCCATGCGATTGGCAACCACACCGATACGCATCCCAACATGCTCTGGCTCTCGACGCGGCGCATTGTCGACGAACTGGTCCGCTGTCAGCAGTCGATTGAGGGCGCCGGTGCACGGCGTCCGATGTTGACTCGGCCGCCATATGGCTTCCGCGGCCCGCAATTCAACTCCGCTGTCGAGCAGAGCGGGCTGAGTCGAGTCGTCATGTGGAGCGTAATGGGTCGGGATTGGTCGCCGCATGGCAAGCAGAAATTACTCGAGCGCTTGAAGCGCGTGCGCGGAGGCGACATCGTCGTCCTCCACGACGGCGATGACGCGGCGCTTGGGGCGGACCGCAGAGAGACCGTGCAGGCGCTGGAGTATTTTCTGCCCAGATGGCGCGACGCAGGCCTGCGCTGTGTTTCGTTGGAAGAAGCCGGGAGCTGCGCCGACCGCACATGAAGACCGTCGCAGGCCGCCCGTGGCCTACCGCGGATTCTCCCTGCTCTAGCCGTGCTTGCACGGCCTGAAGGTGTAGGAAGGTGTCGAATTCGCCGTGCAACCACGGCTTAGCCGCGGTCGCTGCGGCCGCGGATCTAGGCACTTGTCCCTTCTGAGGCGGAGCTTCGTTAATGTTAATCTGTGTCCCTATCGGTGCCAGGGTTGTCATTACTCGGACGCGCTCCAGCCTGCTCGAGTGCGCGGATAAACCGGTCGAGGAATAGCGCCAGTTCTCGGAGAGCGCGGCGATAGGACACGCCGGACCGCAAAAGGAGCGGCCACCGGCCCGGCTGCAGGGCGACTTCCGCGAGAACGCGCGAGACACTGATCATGTGGTCCGAGCGGAGCGCGCGAGTAAAGTCGAGCGGCAGATCCTCATCGGCCGTATCGCCGACGACTCGAATCGCGACGCCCGCGATGCCGCGCGTCCCGGCTTCGCTGATCACAGCAAAACTCTCCATGTCGGCGGCGTCAGCGTCACGGCCAAGCAACTCTTTCTCCTGAGCCCGCAGGATCATTCGATCGACGGTCACAAACGAATCGACGATCGTCGCCCCGCAACGGGATGCCAGCGATACCAGTCGATCGTCAAGCACAAGCGTGCGGTCGACCGCCGTCGTTCTCAGGCGGGATGCCACGAGGATGTCGCTTCGGCGGTACTGCGGCTTCAGGCCGCCACCGATTCCGGCCGAGATCACCAGACCGGCCGGAGCGTCAAACGCCGTGTCGGCGAGCGCACGCATCTCCGGTGCGCCGACACCACTGAAAGCCACTCGGAGCGACGTCGGACCGATCCGTCCATCATAGAATTGCCGCCCGGACGCATTCGTGCGTCGGAACGCATGCCTGGCGCGCCACGGTGAGAATTCGGCTGGCAGGGCAAAGACGACCGCAATCTTCACTTCACTAGTTCGCTACTGTGGCGGGCCAGGCGGCGCGTACCCGCGCTCCAGGTACCAGCTGACCGCGCGTCCGAGTGCTTCCTCGATACTGCCCGATTCGAAACCCAGCTCCCGCCGCGCCTTGGACACGTCCACGAACATCTTGTGGCGCGCCATCCGAACGCCTTCGAGCGGCACCCGCGGGTCGCGATGCAAGATCCGCGCGAACAGTTCGCTCACGTATCCAGTCGCCAGGGCCAATCCGAGCGGCATGCGCCGCTGCGGAGCCGGTCGGCCCGAAACAACCGCGAGCATGTCGAAGATCTCCTTCAAGGACATGTTGCGCCCGCCGAGAATGTACCGCTCGCCGACGCGGCCCCGCTCCGCCGCGAGCACGTGGCCGGCCGCTACGTCTTCCACGGGTATGAGATTCAGACCGGTGTCGACGTACGCGACCATGCGCCCGCGCAGGAAGTCAACGATGATTCGTCCCGTTGGGGTGGGCTTCCAATCGCCCGGCCCGACCGGCGTCGTCGGATTCACGACAATCGCCGGCAGGCCGTCGGATGCCGCCACGAGCACGGCTCGCTCTGCAAGCAGCTTGGATCGCTTGTAGTGACCGACAATCTCGTCGATCGGGGCGGTCGTGTTCTCGTCGGAAAGCGCGTCCCGGCGCGGGACTGCGAGCGTCGCGACGCTGCTCGTATAGACGAACCGATCGAGGTCGATGCGGCGACAGACGTCCAGCAGATGCCGGGTCCCCTCGACGTTGGTGTCGTAGAGGGCACGAGGATCGCGTGTCCACAGGCGATAATCGGCGGCGGCGTGAAAGACGCGCCACACACCGCGGACCGCGTTGGCGAGCGACGCCGGGTCGCGAAGATCACCGCGAACGACGTCAACGGAAAGACCCGCGAGGGCGTCCAGCTGACTGGCGGGGCGCACAAGCGCTCGGACGCGACAACCACGTTGGACGAGGAGACGAGCGAGGTGACTTCCGATGAAGCCGGTCGCGCCCGTGACCAGCGTGATCATCGCAGCGGCCTGGCCCGCGAAATGCGACCACCGAAATGCAACCACGAAGCCACGAGGACACGACCAGCCTCCGCTAAAGCTACGGCGGTCCGCCGAAGCCTTGGCGAAGGCGGAAGAACGCACGAAGAATGCACTGAAAGAAACAAAAGGAACTGTGTGTCTTGGGAGAAAAAAATGTAGCAACCACCAGGGATGCCGAGATGCGCGTCCTGCCTGGTGGTTGTCATGAATTCGGACACGCTCCTCTAGAGAGACTCGGCCGGCGCCGCCAGCGGCTCGACTGCGCCGTGCCGGCTGACCAACTGCCACTTGAGCAACTTCCAACTGTCGCCGAGCCGGCGGTTCGCGCCAAGGACTGCCGACGGCTCATACCCGACGTGCACCATGCAATCTTCACAGCGCGGATCGCGTCCCCGTCCGTACTGCTCCCAGGGTGTCTTCTCGAGGAAGTCTTTGAACGTGGCATGATGCTCGTCGGTGATGAGATAGCATGGCCCCTTCCAGCCGCGCGTGTTGTAGGTCGGATTCCCCCACGCCGTGCACCGCATCTCCTCCCGCTCGCCCCGAAGGAACTCCATGTAGATCGGCGACGTCATCAGGTTGAACCGCTCCAGCAGACGACTCGCCTCGCGGAACTTCGCCTGAATTTCGGCGCGAGTCATGAAGAGTTCCTTGTCCTGCACGGCCGCGTACGAGTACCCAGGCGAAATCATGAAGCCGTCTACGTCGAGACTCTGCAGGTATCCAAACAGATCGGCAATCTCGTGCAAATCGGTTTGTTTGAAGATCGTCGTATTCGAGCAGACCAGGAAGCCGGCACCCTTGGCCGCTTTGATTCCCTTGATGGCCTCGCGAAATACCCCGGGGCGCTCGACGCACCTGTCGTGGGTCGCTTCCAGGCCGTCCAGGTGCACGTTGAAGAAAAAGCGCGACGAGGGCTCGAATTCGTGCAATCGCCGGCAGATGAACATTCCGTGCGTACACAGGTAGATGTGCCGCCTCCTCGCAAGCAGTTCGCGAACCAGGACGTCGAGCTCCGGATAAATGGTCGGCTCACCGCCGCAGATCGACACAATCGGCGCGCCGCATTCGTCGGCAGCGGCCACGCACTGTTTGACCGTGAGTTTCTGCGTGATCGTCGACCGGTACTCGCGAATGCGCCCGCAGCCGGTACACGTCAGGTTGCAGGCGTGCAGCGGCTCGAGCATCATCACCAGGGGGAAACGGTTGATGCCGCGCAGCCGTTTGCCGGCAATGTATCCGGTCAGGTCCAAGGTCAGACTCAGCGGAAATCTCACGAAGACTCCCTTCAAACTAGAACGGCGACATGACAGCCTGCCGCACGCCTGCTCCGTCGCCCCGGCACATCAGCTCGCGATAGCACGCCAATGCGTACAGCGGAAACGAGTGGCGATAGAGGTGATACGTCAAATAAAACACCCGCGGAAAGCCGGTCCCCGTCGTCGCCTGCTCATGCCACGATCCCGTCGGATTCTGCCCCTCGAGGAGATACTGCACAGCGCGCTCGACTGTGGCATCGATCGGGGATCCGGACCCGAGCAGGCCAATCAGCGCCCACGCCGTTTGCGACGGCGTACTCGGTCCCTTGCCCATCCGTTCTGGATCAACGTAGGTCGCGCACGTCTCGCCAAAGCCGCCGTCCGGATTTTGCACCCGGCGCAGCCATGCCGCTGCACGCTGAAAGTATTCCGCCCCGGCAATCTTCAGAGCGTCGGCGGCGCGCAAAACGCCACTGGTTCCGTAGATGTAATTCACACCCCATCGTCCGTACCACGAGCCCTGTCGCGTCTGTTCGCCGCGGAGGTAGGCCAACCCCCGGGCCACTACCGGATCGTTCGCCGGTCGTCCAAAATGGGCCAGGCACTCGAGGACGCGCGCGGTCACGTCGGCAGTCGAGGGATCGATCATCGCATTGTGATCGGCGAAGGGTACCTGCGTCAGGATTGCCAGATCGTTGTCGCGGTCGAAGGCGCCCCAGCCGCCGTCGCGGTTCTGCATGCTGATCAGCCATGCCAGCCCGCGTCTGGTCGCCTCGTCCATCCGTGCGCGGTCGGGATGCGCCACGCCGCGGAGCGCGATGAGCACAAACGCGGTGTCGTCGAGATCAGGATAGAAGTCGTTTCTGAACTCGAATGCCCACCCGCCCGGCTCGACGCCAGGACTGTTCACGTGCCAGTCGCCCGGGGCGAGGACTTGCCGGTCGAGCAGCCAGTCGGCCGCCTTCACGAGGGCGGGCGCATCGGGCGGCAGGCCGGCCTGCCGCAGGGCCACCATCGCGATCGCGGTGTCCCAGACGGGCGACACGCACGGCTGCAGTCGGATCGTGTTGTGGTCTTCAATCGCAAGACGCGCCAACGCGTCGATCGCACGCGCGGCGGCCGGATCTGCAGGTGAGTGTCCCAGGGCCAGCAGCGCATACACCGCATTCATCATCGCCGGATAAATGGCGGCGAGGCCGTCGCTCCGATCAAGGTGCTCGACCATCCATCGGCGGGCCGCCTCGAGTGCCCGGCGACGAAACGGCTTCCAGGGCCAGCGCTCGTACATCTTCATCAGGCGATCCAGGACCAGGAACACATTGTGCCAGCTGACGACTGACGGGTCCCACGGGAACACCACGGCCCGCGCGTGCGAATCGCGAAAGAGCTCGTCCACTCTCGCGCGCCGCACAACCATCCGAGGTGGCCGGAGCGCATAGAGAATCGTCAGCGGCACGACGATGGCGCGCGTCCACGACGACATCCGATAGATATTCAGGCCGAACCACGACGGGAGAATCATCAGCTCGGGCGGTACAGCGGGCACAAGATCCCATCCCACCGCGCCGACGAGGGCCAGGTAGAAACGCGTGAATGAATTCGTCCGTTCGAGGCCGCCCCGCTCGTGGATGCACTGCCTCGCCTTCAAAAGATGCAGCGCATCGGGAGAGTCGCCCGCGAGCTTCAAGCCGAGATACGCTTTGACGGTCGGGTTGAGCTCGGATGGACCTCCCTCATAGACATTCCAGCCGCCGTCGGGCAGCTGCCGCATGCGGATGTAGTTGGCGAGCTTCGGCACCGACTCGACTTGCCCGAGCACGTGCAGATACAGAATGTAGTCGGACTCGAGCGTCGTATCAGCCTTGAGCTCTCCGCACCAGTACCCCTCTTCGGCCTGCTGTTCCAACAACCACGAGACGCCCTGCTCGATCGCGTCCGACAGGCGTTCTTGCGGATCCGGTTCTGCGCCGGCTGACTCGATGGATGCTCTAAGGTGGTCGACTCGACTCATAGATGTGCGCTCATCATCCGCCAACCGCGGTCATCTCACTCAACTGCCGGCTCTGAGCTCCCGCGGAAGACTGAAACGCACGTCTTCCTCGACGACGGTGACCTCCTCCACGAACGTCGGGCTTCGTATCCGCAGCGCCCGGATGACGTCGGCCACCAGGCTGTCTGGCGTCGACGCGCCCGCGGTGACGCCGATGCGGGTGCAGCCTTCTATCCATGTCGGCTGGATATCGCCGACCGATTCAACGAGATACGCCCGAGTGCCGGCACGCCGGGCCACTTCGACCAGCCGATTGGAGTTGGAGCTGTTCTGAGCACCGACGACGAGGATGACTTCCACACGCGAGGCGATCAGCTTCACGGCATTCTGACGGTTCTGGGTGGCGTAGCAGATGTCCTGCTCGGACGGACCCGCCAGTGCCGGGAATCGCTGCTTCAGTCGATCGACGATCGCGCTGGTATCGTCCACGCTCAACGTCGTCTGAGTGAGATAGGCGACCCGCTCCGGATCCGGTACCCGAAGGGAATCGACTTCATCGATCGACGAGATGACCTGGATCGCATCCGGCGCTTCGCCAATCGTGCCCAGCACTTCATCGTGATCGCGATGGCCGATGAGGACGACGGTGTAACGCCGGCGGGTGTAGCGGACCGCTTCCAAGTGCACCTTGGTGACGAGCGGGCAGGTGGCGTCGATCACGTGCAACTGCCGGCTTGCGGCGTCGGACCACACGGCCGGGGCCACGCCGTGCGCGCTGAACACCACCACCGATCCTTTCGGAACCTGATCGAGCTCGTCGACGAAGACCGCGCCTCGCTCGGCAAGCTCCGCGACGACGTGCCGGTTATGGACAATCTCCTTGCGGACATAGATGGGCGGGCCCAGCTGCTGCAGCGCCAGGTTCACGATGTCGATGGCGCGGACGACACCGGCGCAAAATCCACGCGGGCGTGGCACCACCAGCACGCTGGTTTCGAAACGGGCAGGATCTCCGCCTTCATCCGGTCTGTCGTCCATGAGCGTCCTTGACACGTCGCCCTCTGCCGCTGCGATCACCCATTCGAGCGTAGCGGCTGCTGCGTGTTCAGGTCAATCGGTCACTGTGAGTTCGTAGAGAAGGGATAAAGACCGCGGGCCGACGATCCAATCGGATGGTTCGCGTACACCGCCTTCGCGCCGCTCTCGGCGATGAGAACCGTGTCGCCGGGAGGCAGCCGTACGGACGCGGCGCTGCGCTGTTCCGGCGGAACGAAGAGGAACACGCGGCCCGCACCCCGCCACAGGGCATCGAACTGTCGATCATCGAGGAAGATCTTCGGCGCATCTGCGAAGTACGATCCGAACTGCAGGCCGTTGTAGCGTCCGTTGTAGATCAAGGCCGGACGCGCCGTGTAGAAACTGAAGCTGCACGCCTGCTCGAATTCGCCATAGACGACCAGCCGATCCTGCGCCGTGAAGAGCTTCTCGACTGCGACCGCCAGCGGTCTCGACGAGAGGCGCGGCTCGAACGCCTGAAAGGCCAGGTTCGCCGCATAGCAGAACGTCGTCATCGTCAGAGCGACCGCGACGGTCGATGCCCACGCGCGGCCGTTCCGGCGCAGCCACCACGCGAGCGCAGGTCCAACGGCAAACGCCGCAGCGGCCGCGGCGGCCGGAACGCGCAGCCTGGCGAACGCTTGCGGCGTCAAATCGAACAACGTCGCCATCGAGACGCGATAGAAGTCGGTGGAGTGACGGGTCAACAAACCGGCGATGTCGGCGCCATCCGACACGCCTCGCGAGATCCACAGTAGCGTCACCAGCACAGCCGCAATACATGCACCCGTCACAGCAAGGGTAGACTGCAGCCCGTGCAGCCATCGATCGCGTCGCTCTTCCGCACGCGCAAGCCCGAGTCCGGTGAGCAGCGCGACGGCCGGCCACGCACCAAAGCTGTAGTACTCCATGCGCGATCCGACCACGAACGAAAAGAAGAGGAAGATCACGGCCGCCCAGATGACGACCAGCAGGCGTGCCTGCGCGTCGCCGTCGGAGACGCGTTCCCAGGAGTGCTGTGATGGTGCTTCACGCCATGCGTACGGGAAATAAACCGCCCAGGGAAAGAACCAGACGATGTGCGCCGCCCACCAGAGCCACAAAGGGACGGCCGTGTAGTCGGCCGGATAGCGCCGGCCGAGCGCCCGAAGGACTTGTTCGTTGACGAAGTAAAACCAGAGGAATCCCTGCGCCCGCACGCTCGCAACAATGTGCCAGGGCAGCGCAACGGCCAGGGCAATCATGGCCGACGACCAGAGCGGAATCTCAGCGAGTCGTTGGCGCGCTTCTGACCCGCCCCGCCACGCGCCGGCGGCAAGGACGAATGCACCAAGGATCAGCCCTGGAAATAGTCCGCCGATGCCCGACCTCGTCAGCGTCGCGAGGCCAACGATGGCCGCCGATCCCCAATAGCCCAGCCGCAGCGGCAGGCTGCCGGTCCACGTACGCAAGAAAAGGTAGAACGCTGCGGTGAACTCCAGCGCGTACAGCGCTTCTGGAATCATGATGCGCGTGAAGAGAAAGGCCCCCGCGCACGTGCCCATCACGAGCCCAGCGTAGAATCCGGCGCGCTCGCCAAAAAAGCGGCGACCGAACTCGTACAACAGCAGCATGAGAGCGACCATCGTGAGCGCGATCGGAAGACGGGTCGTGAACGCGCTCTGACCAAGAAGGGCATAGGCGACGGCCACCAGCCAGTAATGAAGGGGCGGCTTCTCCAGCCAGCGAATGCCATTGATGTGGAGCACGGCCCAATCGTGGCGCTGGAGAATCTCGCGAGCGGCAAGCGCGTGACAGCCGTCGGCATCATCCAGCAGCGCCGGCCGCGCCGCACTGCCCACATAGATGGCGAGCGCGATCACAATAAGGATCAGCACCGATCGCCATTGCATTCGCTGTCCGTCCGAAGGTGCGCTCATGTCCGAAGATAACGCGTCGTCCGGTCAGGATCGCGAGTCGATGTACGAATCGCGGCCAGCTTCCCCCGGTGCAGCTCGTACACCCGTCCTCGCCACTCAATCCGGCTGGAGCAGCATGCCGCAAGCAAGACGAGGATGTGGATGGCGTCGTACATCGGCACGAGCCACCACCGTCGGCGGACCGTCCGATCGCCGAGCCCGCGCAATCCGACCACCCACGCGAGCGTCAGCCGAAGAACGAGATACGCAGATACGAATGCACCGGCCATCCACGGCGGACGCGCGACGGCAGCCGCCACGAGCGACCACGGGAAAGCCTGGCCGACGAGCATCCGACCGGCGTAGCCGAATGGACGTGAATGGCGCAGCGTGACCGCCCACCGAAATTCGTGCCTGACGAGATCGCCGAGGTTTCCTGCGTTGCATTCGGTCGAGACGATGCAATCGGCAAGGGCCACACGATGGCCTCGGGTCGCGATTCGATGGCCAAGCTCGTAATCATCAGCGCAGCACTCCACCAGCGCTTCGAACCCTCCGATCTCGGCAAGACGGGCTCGTGTCGTAGCCATTGTGGCGCCGAGCGCGAAGCTCACACCCTCAAGGCGCCGGGCGACGAGAACGCCCGCGGCAAAGTCGGTCGAAATGCCAATCGCTTCCAGATCGGAGACAAGCCGTCCGTCTGACGCGCCACGGTACAGGCACGTGACCGCCCCGACCTGCGGATCGCGAAACGGCGCAGCAACGGCTCGCAGATAGCCGGGCGGCACGCTGATGTCGCTGTCGCTCACGACCAGCAGGTCAAATCGCGCCTCGCGAACGAGGCGGCACAGCTTGTTCACCTTGCTGCTCGGCCCGAGCTCCGGCACGCCCACAACCAGACGGATTGCCTGCCGTGGGAATCGGTCCATCAGTCGATGGATAACGGCAATGGCGGGGTCGTCTTCATCAGCGACGGCGAACAGAATTTCGTAGGTCGGATAGTCCTGCCCGCAAAAACTGGCGAAATTCTCGAACGCATGCCGATCGAGGCCGCGAACCGGCTTGAGGACGCTGATCGGCGGCACAAATCCCCGGTCGTCTGCCGGCGGACGCTGGCGAAAGAAGCGCCATGCCGTCTCGAGTGCGCACAGATAATAGAGAAGCGGCAGGCAGCCAAACGCAAGGACAATCCACATCTCAGTTCTTATCCGATGACCACAAAGACGACTCCGAAGGATATAAACAGCACACCGGCCCAGCGGCTGAAGGTGATCGTTTCGCGGAGAAACAGTTTGGCGCCGACCACGCCGACGGCATAGCTGAGGGCGCTCGCCGGCACGACGAAACTCACGTCCGCCCACGACAGCAACGCCAGAAACGAACCAAAGGCCAGCGCATGCAGACCGACTCCGATCCACATCGACGCGTACTGTAGCGCCCGGAGTAAGGAGCGGAGGATCGTCGATGGCCTGAAATCTTCGACTGCGCCGACCTGCTTCATGGCGCGCGTGATGGACAGATCGCCAGCCGTTCCGCTCAGGACGAGGAGGAGCAGAAAGGAAGTGGTTCTCATCGATCAGCCGACCGTGGACGTCCGCACCGGCGTTCTGCCGACCATCATGACTCCGGCCGAGATCAACAGGACGCCGCTCCACCGGAGCGGGCTTACTCGTTCTCCGCCAAAGGTGTATCCAAGGAGCGGCACGATCGCGTATCCGGCCGCCGACGCAGGAAGAACGTAGCTGTAATCGGCCCACGACAGCAGCAGCAGGTAGGAAATGAAAAACAGCGCCAGCAACCCGACCCCGACCCACACGATCCCGCTGGCCGCCGTTATCCTCCCCAGCATTGCGAGTCGCGCGAGTGACCAGTCCTGGACCCTGCTGACGTGCTTCATGCCGATGCTTAGACACAGATTGCCGCTGGAGTTGAAGATCACGGTCAAAACGATCAGCACGGCCGTCCGCGTTCGCAGCCCGGGTTGCGACATCGTCTCTCGCTACGCGCCGGCCCCGGGCCGCGCCGCGAGCCTGGCATATTTCCGTCGTTCGGCGCGCAGCCGGAGGAAATCGATCGCCTCCCCGGTGAGCCGCCGGCGTTCGTCAGCGTTCCAGAGCGCCTCACGAACGATTCGCCACACCACCCGCGGGCGGAAGTAATACTCGTCGTAGAAGCGATTGACGGCGGCCATCATCTGCGGCCCGCTCAGCTGCGGATACTCGATGTGCGGCAGTTGATGACCGTGATCGTCGGTCATCGCGGCGACGAGCGGGATCTGCTTGCGCGAGAGTTGCTCGTGCAGCTCGGTGCCGGGATACGCATGCGCGATCGAGACCTGAATCGTTTCCGAGTCGAGCTCCTTGGCGAAATTGATCGTGCGCTCGATGGTCTCCTTCGTCTCACCGGGGAGTCCGATGATGAAGTCGCCGTGAACACGGATGCCAAGCTTTTTGCAGTTCTTCGCGAACGTGCGGGCCATCTCGACGGTCGCACCCTTCTTGATATTCTTCAGAATCTGGTCGTCTCCCGACTCGAAGCCGACGATGAGCAGCCGGGCGCCGGCGTCGGCCATCGCTTTGAGCGTTTCGTAGTCGCTGTGCACGCGCGCGGTACACGACCAGCGGAACTTCAGCGGCTTGAACCGCTCGCACAGCTCCAGTACTCGATCTTTCCGGATATTGAACGTGTCGTCGTCGAAAAAGAATTCTTTCGCATGGGGAAACAGATCGAGCGCCTGGCGGATTTCGCGGGCAACGTTGTCGCTCGATCGAACCCGCCACTGATGACCCGACAACGTCTGCGGCCACAGACAGAAAGTGCAAAGGGCGGGGCAGCCGCGCGACGTGTAAAACGCCACAAACGGATGAAGAAGAAAGGGCACGTTGTAGTGTTCGATCGTCAGATCCCGTTTGTAGACTTCGGTCGCAAACGGCAACGCGTCGAGCTCTTCGGTGCGGAGCAGCGGCCGCGCGGGATTGTGCACGATCGTGCCGTCGCGCCGATAGCTGACACCGGCAATCTCGGCCGGCTTCCGGCCGGCTGCGAATTCGACCACGGCATGATCGAACTCGCCGCGGACGATGAAGTCGATGTCGCCGCTGGCGTTCAGACACTCGTCCGGCCGCACCTGAACGTGGGGGCCGACGAACGCGATCGTGAGATCGTCCTTCGCTTGCTTCATTTCCTTCGCCAGACGCAGGTCGCTTTGGAATCCGGCCGTCGAGGTAAAGAGGACGACAACGTCGTAGTCGCGCGCAATCTGGACCGTCTCCGCCGGACTCACTTTGTGCGGCGAGGCATCCAGCAGCCGGCTGCCTTCGAGCATGCCCGCCGGATAGGCGAGCCACACCGGATACCAGTACGATTCGATTTCGCGTGTGGCCGGCCAACGCGAGCTCGCCCCGCCGTCGTATCCCTCGAAGCTGGGCGGGTTCAGCAACAGGGTTTTCATCACAGCAGGCACGTAGCGATTCCTCCAGCCGTGCTTGCACGGCGTGATGGACGAACATGTCAGATTGGCCGTGCAACCCGGGGTCCCCAACGCGGCACCCGCGTTGGGGTGGAAGCACGGCTTAGCCGCGGCCGCCGAAGCGGCCGCAGATCTAGTAACGAAGCGGAGCTTCGTTACTATGGAAACAGCCGACTGAGCTCACCCGTGATCCGCCGCAGCTCCAGCTGCGCTTTCTTGCGCACCCATTCGGCTTGAAAGAACCCGTCCCATGCGCGCCCTTCGTCGACGCGCGCTTTTTCGCGATCGAGCCGATCGGCGCGTCCTTCGGCGATCCGAGCCTCGGACAAGCGGACGGTCTCTTGCGCCACCGCCAGCTCGATTTCTGCGACATCACGCCCGGCGGTGGCCTGACGGACATTCTGCGCCGCGCGGCGCACCTGGGTGTCGATGTCCTCATGCTGCCGTTTCACCGCCGTCTCCGCTTCGATGAGATGACTTCGAGCGAGCGCCACAGACGCACCCGTCTGCGCGGTGAGAATCGGAACCTTCGCCTCGAGGCCGACATTAAGGTTGTTGCGCTGAAACCGGTTGAAAAACACGTCCACGTTGTTGAACCGGCTGAAGACGGCGTAGTTGCCGACGAGATCGACCGATGGCCAGTATCCACCGCGTTCGCCAGCCAACGTTTCCGCCCGCGCACGAGATTCGAGCTGGGCGGCCTTCAGCTCGGGGCTGGCCGCGGCCGCCACTGCGGAAAGTTCAGCCGGCGATCGCTCCGGCAGCGACGGTAAGTCTTCCACCGCGACTTGAACGCGCCGCTCGGACGCGATGCCGGTCACCACACGCAGCTGGTCGCCGAGCGTTGATTCGCGGCTTTCCAGTTCGACGACGGATTCAGTGACCCGCGCAACCGAGAGTCGCGCCTGCAGGATGTCGAGAGGCAGCAGACGGCCTTCATTCAGCCGCTCGATGTCGAGATCGACAATGGTTTGCGCGCTCTCCCGCGCGCGGCGCAGCCGCTCCAGCGACTCCCGCACGGCCGCCAGTTCGAGGAACGTCGAGGCCGCGTCAAATATGACCACCCGCTGCTGGGCCGCCCGTTGCCGGCCGCGCGCCGGGCCATCGAACAATGTCTGGGTGAAACCGAGGTTGAAGATCGATGGCAGCGTGCCGCCCGGTGTTTGGGGAAATCCGTACGTGTACAGCACGCCGCTGCCAGTGAAGAGGTTCGGTCCGAACCTGGCGCGATTGACGTCGGCTTCGCGCGCAGCAGACTCCTGCTTCGCCTCGGCTTCGACCATGCGAATGTCGTGTCGTAACGCGAGCGCCACCATCTGCCGCAGCGTGAGCGCGTCCTGTGCCAGCGCGCGTCCCGGCATCAATGCGCATGATCCGGCAATGACGATGAACAGTCGTTGCGGCCTTCGCGGGCTTTGCGGTCTGAACTCTGCGCGAAGCGAGGCCGCGGCCGCTGCAATCAGTCGTCTACTCATAGCGCAACGCATCCACCGGCGGAAGGTTGGCGGCTCTTCTCGCCGGCAGGTACCCGGCGACGAGGCCAACTGATGCCGAAGCGGCAATCGCGACGAGAATCGACAGGCTCGATATCGGCAAGCTCACATCCGCCGGCAGGAACGACCGTATCAGAATAATGTCAC
>QHWF01000092.1:0-3671 GCA_003222455.1 Acidobacteriota bacterium | reverse complement strand
CCAAGCCCGCTGATCACGCCCGCTTCGATCAGGAACTGCGCAAGGATCGTCAGCCGCCGCGCGCCAACCACCTTTCTGACGCCGATTTCGCGAGTCCGTTCCGTGACCGACACGAGCATCACGTTCATGATGCCGATCCCGCTGACCAGCAATGCGATGAACGCCACCGCCAGAAGCGTCAGCGTGAGCGTCGCGGAAATCTTCTGGGCTGCCGCGAGGAGACCGGTGAGGTTTTCCACCTGGTACCGCGCGTCACGCCGGTGCCGGCTGCGCAGGACGTCCGCGAAATCGCGCGTCACGCTCGCCACCGCTTCGGCGCTCGACGCTTGAGCGTACAGCACCTTGATGTACTCGCGGCCGGTCACGTATCGCATGAGGTGGAACGGAACGAGGACCGATTCGCGCTGCACTTCCGACGCGCCGAAGGTGGAGACGCGTTCCCGAAACACGCCGATGACCGTCAGTCGCAGCTCGCCGACGTGCGCCACCGCGCCCACCGGATCTGATCCCGGAAACATCACGGCGGCGAGCTCCTCGGTCAGCAGACAGACCTTCGCGCTCGACGCGAGCTCGTCATCGTCGAAGTAGCGTCCGCGGGGAATGACGAGATGACGAATCCGCTGAAAGCCATCGGTGACGCCGATCAACGCGACTGGCCGCTGACTGCCGCCGGCGATGACGGTGACCGGCGCGTCGCGGGAGCCGGCGACATCCACCGCATTGGCTACTCCCGTTCGAATCGCTTCGAGATCGGCCATCGACAGTTCGTCGCTGAGCGCGCTCGACGGCCGCCGGCCGACCAGCTCGGCGTAGACGATGTTCGACCCGACGGCCTCGATCTGGGCAATGACCCGGCGTCCGCCGGTCAGTCCTGCCGTCACGACCAGCACAATCGACGCACTGCCGATCGTGACGCCGATCGTACAGAGCAGTGCTCTCACCTTGTAGGCCAGGAGAGCGCTGACAACGCTCTTCAATGTCGGGCCTGCCTGACCGGGGCCCCACCAGTCATGAGACGTCACGCGCACGCGGCCCACGGTGCTACGGCCGACTTTCACCATGGACCGCCAGGCGTCGTAAGCGCTCTCTGGGACTCTTGTGGTCGGGATCGAGCGCCATACTGATTCGGTACTCGGATTCGGCGTCGGCCACGCGACCAAGCCTTTCGTAAAGCTGTCCGAGCCATTCGTGGGTTGATGATCGCGACGGACGATCGCTTCGCACCGGAACGGCCAGATACCGTTGGAGGAGCGATTCGGCGTCGGAGAGCTCGACCCCGGCGACCACGTCGGTGATACCGCGAAAATAGAGTAACCGTGGATCGGTGGAGTCGACCGACGCGGCGCCGGCCAACGCGGCGCGCAACCCGCCGGCGTCTCCCTGCTTCTCGAAGAATTCTGCAGCCTCGAAATACCACTCGAGGTTCGCAGGTCTGGCGCTGACGGCGGCACGATATTCAATGGCCGCCTGCGAGACATCGTTCCGGTGCATCAGATACGCGGCGCGCGCGAAGCGTCCAGCGGTCGAATCGACTGCCGCGATCGCATTCACTTGCTGGTGGGCCTTGTCGTTGCCGCCGCCAACAATCCACGGCGCCTCGAGATAGAACTGGAGAAGATCGCGGCGCGCGGCGATGTTCGCCGGACCGAGCCGCACTGCGGCCTCGAATTGCTGTCGCACACGACCGGCGAGCGAGAAGCTGTGCTTTCGATCGGCCTCCTCGCCGTACCCGCGGCCGAGCCAGCGGTGGTACTCGGAATCGTCGGGATTGAGCTCCACACCCCGTTCGAAGGCTGCGATCGCGCCGGCGTAATCGCGCAGCTCGAACCGAGCGCGGCCGAGCCAGAAATAACCAGCGGCATCGCGCGGTGCGTGTTCGACTCTGGCCGTGAGAGTGTCGACAGCCTCGCGGCATCGGCGGCACGATCCACCGCGGTGTCATGATCTGTCTGGGGCGCCGATGAATTCCAACGGGCGGCGAGAACGGTCGTGAACGCAAGCGCTACGATGGCGACGGCCGTCACGCCCGCGCCAGGAGCGCGTCCCGCGAGTGTCCGGGACAGCAGGGTCGTCATCGCACCTCAGACTCGATCCGAACACGCATACCATCACGCAGCTCGACGGCGCCGGGCAGCGCGACCTGTTCACCCTCGGCGAGACCGCGCTCGACCGAATAGTTCGTCGCGCTCGCACCACCAACGACGACGGCCCGCCGCTGGATCGACCGGTTCTGCACGACGAACACGTACCGGCCGCTCTGGTCGGTGCGAACCGCCTGCCGGGGCACGAGCAGCGCACGCGAATGGGACTGGACGCGAATCCGGACGTCGACATCCAGATTCGGGATGAGCTGGCGGTCATCGTTGTTCACCGAGCAAATGACCTCGCCCACCATGCGGTCCCCTCGTGATACGACGTTCTTCGGCGCGCGTTCGGTGCGGCCGGCCCAGGATCGGTTGGGCACGGCGCTCCACGACACTTCGACCGGCTGCCCAATCTGGACCGATGCCAGCTCGGGTTCGTCAACGAACGCGCGAAGCTGAATCGATGTCAGATCGGCGACCGCCGCAAGGATCGCGCCGACCTCGACGCGGCCGCCGGAACGCGCCGGAAGCGCGTACACGGTGCCATCCACCGGCGCGCGAATTTCGGTCGATCGGACTTGCACCTCGAGAAGGCTGACCACTTCGTGCGCGTGCTGCACGGCGAGCCGGCTCACGTTCACGTTCCGCGCTGCATCGCGCTGCATCTCCTGCCGCTTTCCCACGTACGCATCTCGCGTGGCTTCCGCGCGCGCCAGCGCGAGCTCGGTTTGTCTGAGCTCGTCGCGGGTCGCCGCCTGCTTGGCGATGAGCCGTTCGGTCGCCTCTCTCGCGCGGCGCAACTCGGCGATCTCCGCATCCGCTTTGCGGACATCGCTCTCGACCTGCGCCAGGTCTGTCGCGGAACCGCCCGCCTGGAGCACGTGGAGCTCGTTCTGCGCCGTGGCCAGTTCCTGGCGGGCCCGCGCCAGCTCCGCACGCTGTTCGGCCAGGTCGAGCGTCATCAGGGTCACGCCGCGCCTGACAGTCTGGCCTTCCACCACGTCCACCGTTTTGAGGAACGTCGCCACCGGCGCGCGGATCACGTGAGGCTCGCGCGGCTCGATCACGCCGTTGGTCGAAATCCACGACTCGAGCGCGCCGACCTTGACGCGCGCGACTGCGACCCGCGCTCAACACTGCACCGGACAGGAGCCATTGCGCGGATCTGCGCAGAATTGCCATCACGGTTGCGCGTCGGAATGCATGCGGGCATCCGCTGGACGCGCGATTGGCACGTCGACGGCCGGCTCTCGTCGCCTTAGCCGCCCACCCGCCGTGAGGTCGTATCGCTCATCCCGCCACACAATCCCGGTGCCGAGAAAACTGCCGCACCACACGAAGAACCCGACCAGATCGCGCGCGGGATAGAGCCAGCAGTACCTCAGTGACTTCCGGTCGCGAACCGCGCCCCAGCCGACGACGAGGCACTGCAGCACGCGGTTGACGACTGCACCGCACACCAGCGCGGTGGCCAACTGCACGCGCCCGAGTGACACGGCCGCGGCACATCCAAGGATTCCGTAAGGCATGGCAAACGTGAGTCCCGTACCGACATGCCCCCACGGACGCGAAAACCGCGTGCTCCTC
>QHWF01000644.1 GCA_003222455.1 Acidobacteriota bacterium | reverse complement strand
GTCGCTGAACTATCTGGCTGTGCGCTTGCGAGCTGGCGAGTTCTGGCGCTACCAACCGGCCATCGACCACACGGTTGGCTGGGTCGCGCTGAGCACGGGCCGCCTTCTTGTTCCTGAGAGCGTGGAAGCCGGTGAACTGGCGATCTTCGAGTCGTCCGCAGACGCGATCGACTTCCATGCGGACGCCGATACGGAGTTCGTTCTTGGGTCGGCGGCTCCGCACGCCCACGACCTCGTGCTCGGACAGTACTCGGTGCATAGCAGCCTCGCGATGCTGCGGGCCGGTGAACAGCGGATCCGTGAGATCCACCACCGGTTGCACACAGAAGGCCGACTCTGAGATCCGTGCAAGGAGTAACCAATGCCCAAGAGGATTCGTGTCGGCATCATCGGCGCCAATCCGGATCGCGGTTGGGCGGCGCAGGCCCATATTCCTGCGTTGAAGTCGCTCTCGGATGACTTCGAGATCACGGCGCTATCCACGAGCCGCCGCGAATCCGCCGACGCCGCCAGCAAGCGCTTTGGTGTGCCTCTCGCGTTCGACAATCACCAAGAGCTCGTGAAGAATGACGCCGTGGACGTCGTCGCCGTCACCGTGAAAGTGCCCTATCACCTCGAACTGGCGACGGCAGCGCTCGACGCGGGCAAGGCCGTGTACTGCGAATGGCCGCTTGGCAACGGCCTGAATGAGGCGGAGGCCTTGGCCGCACTGGCGAAGAAGAAGGGCGTCCTCGCCGTGGCGGGACTGCAGGCTCGCTCGGCACCGTCGGTGGCGTACGTGCGTGACCTGATCACGCAAGGCTACGTCGGTGAAGTGCTCTCTACCACGTTGATCGGGTCCGGCATGGGTTGGGGACCGACGGTGGAGCCGTACAACGTGTACCTCAACGACAAGAGGAACGGCGCGACGATGCTCTCGATCGCGCTTGGCCATGCGGCGGACGCATTGTGTCACTGCCTCGGCGAGGTTCGAGAGCTTTCGGCCACCATGACCGTGCGCCGACAGTCCTTCACGATTGCAGCGACGGCCGAACGCAAGCCCATGACCACAGAGGACCAGGTGGGCGTCAGCGGACTGCTCGAGGGCGGGACCGCATTCTCCATGCACTATCGCGGCGGCGTTTCGCGCGGCACCAACCTACTCTGGGAGATCAATGGCACGGACGGCGATTTGCAGCTCACCGCCGCGGGTGGCCAGGCCCAGATTTTCGAGATCACCGTATACGGCGGCAAGAGCGCGCAGTCATCGCTCGAGGTCCTACCCGTGCCAGCGCAGTATCGGTGGTCGCCACCGCAAGGCGCGGGTCCTTCCACGAACGTCGCGCAAACATACGCGCATTTCGCTCGCGACTATCGCGAGGGCACGCATCTCTGCCCCACGTTCGACGACGCGGTCACGCGGCATCGGATGCTGAACGCGATCGAGACGGCTGCGGCAACCGGTCAACGTCAAACGCTCCGTTGATCCGGCGAGGTGCTCGATCGACACCTCGGAAGTGTCACGGTCACGGTTGGGGAGTATCTGAAATGGCGACGTGGTTTTTTGAACCTGGTCACACCGCCGCGATGTTCCGCGCGCGCCACATGATGGTCACGTACGTGCGCGACCACTTCAAGAACGTGAGCGGATCACTGGTCTTTGATCCTGAGAATCCCGCCCAGTCATCTGCTGACGTGACAATCGATGCCGGAGCAATCTGGACGGGACAGCCTCAGCGTGACGCGCACCTCCGCAGTGCTGATTTTCTGGATGTCGAGCATCATCCGCGGATCACATTCACAGGCAATCAGGTAGAAGTCGCAGGCGCGCGCGATTACATCCTGAGAGGCGCGCTGATGATCCGAGGGGTGTCTCACGATGTTGAGCTCAAGGTTAACTACCTCGGCCAATGGCGAACTCCGTGGTGGGAAGAGAAGGACGGACAATGGATAGACAAGGGTCCGAGGGTGCGGGCCGGGTTCGTCGCCAAGACCAGGATCAACCGCCACGATTTCGGCGTCAGCTGGAATGATGTCGTGGACAAAGGCGGGGTCGTTGTCGGCAACACGATCGACATCACGATCGACGCAGAGGCGATATTGGAAGAACAGGACGAAGGCGCGCGCTAAGCGAGGCTAGATGCAATTGGCAGCGATAGCTTCGCAGCGGCGTACGACGATAGGCGAACCGTCTGGCTGCCATTCATGCGCTCGCCCCAACCCTGTAACGAAAGCGTCGCACCGCTTGGGAAGACGGCGGTTCGTTAGACCGGCGCCTACCGACGGTCCGTTCGCGCGTCAGAACTGCGCGCGCTTCGCGTCCCCCACGCACGACCGACCAGATATGTGGACGCCAGCACAACCGAGCAAAGCGGCGCCCGCCAATCACTTGCCGGCATCGTTGACGGCGAAAAGAACCGTTGCCTGCCGGCAGCGGCACGCCAGCACGTTCGCCGCTATTTTCAACAGCGTTCTGCAAGCTGGCAGGGACAATTTCAGGGACAAAAATGGAGACAAGCCGGTTCCGCGTAAGTCGAAGCGTGTCGTATACTTAGGTTTCTCGCCGCGGTGAGGTGGCCGAGTGGCTGAAGGCGATGGTTTGCTAGACCCGTCTGAGGACGATCGGCCATTCTCGAATCGCACCTGAATTCACGATTTCTGCCAGAAAACGTCCAAATTCCGATTCTGTCCCAGCGCGTCCCGATCTGCGGTTTGCCGACACGATCACTGCACAATTTGCTGCACACGGCGGACTGCGGTGTCCGGCGACCGCAGGCCGCATTTGGGGCGATCTGAACGGATGTTCGTGTCCGAGGAGACCCGACATGCTCGTTCGCGCCACTGTCCACGACCAGGATTCGACATGGCGCACGAGCTGGCGAGCACGAAATAACCCTCCTGTCAAAGCAAATGGTGGATGCCTGTTATACTGTATTCACTACAGGATTCCGTCCAATGCCAGTCCGCCTCAACATCACCATCGATGAGGATGTCCACGAACGCCTAAAGCGGGAGCTACCGGCGAAAGGGATGAGCCGTTTCATCAACGACGCGATCCGGGCGCGCTTCCGCCCGTCGCGAGCCGCCCTGAACGAGGCTTACAAAACGGCGGCCCGCGAGCAGTGGCGGAAGGCTGAGGCTCGCGATTGGAAGGTTACGGACGTCGAGGACTGGCCGGCGTGAGCCGTGCTCCTCGGCGTGGCGACGTGTACTGGGTAAACCTCGACCCGGTCGTCGGTAGCGAGATTCGGAGAACTCGCCCGGCGGTCGTGGTCTCGAACGACTCCTGCAATCGTTACGGCATGAGGGTCGTCGTCCTTCCGATCACCAGCAACGTCGACTCGGTCTTCCCGGGAGAGGCGATGGTGGAGGTGAAGGGGAAGTCAGGCCGTGCACTCGGCGACCAGATCCGGTCCATAGACAAGATCCGATTGAAAGGGCGGGCCGGCCGGCTGACGGCGGAAGAGATGTCGCGGATTGACGAAGCGCTGGCGATCACGCTGGACCTGCCAGGGCCGCCGACGTGAGGATCTCCTCATAGGAGTCCCGTCGACCCCGCCAACTTTTTTCAATTCAGTCAACACGTTAACCATGCCACGGACCGACACGGGGTGCCACAGGGTGCCCCGGATCAGCCCGGTCCAGTGACACAGCTACTGACACACCTCCGGCGGCTCGAGAGCGAACTCGCTGCTGTCGAGACCGCGCGGAAGAACCTCAGGTCGCAGGTGCGAGAAGCCGAGAATCTGTTGCACATTTCCAACGGCCATAGTGATCTCAAGGCGCCACCGAAGAAGAGGGTGGGCCAATTGGGTCGCCGACGCGGCATGGCAGAGCGACCACGCCCGTAGTGGGTGAGGACAACTCGCCATGCCGCGCGGCGATGAACGCATGGTTGATGGTCGGCGCGCCGCGGGCTCGGACTGAACCCATCCGATTCCCTCTCACCTTTCGCACCTTTGGACAGCATTCCGACTTTTTTGGAGTCCTTGTTAACTTCGACACCCACGCAAACGTCTTGACAGTGAACGCTGAGCCATTGGCAATGCGGTTGACGATAACAGGCCGAAATGGGAGGGAGGACAGGATGGGACAACTCTTTTTCGCAATGCTGCTGCAGCAGCCAGCGGATTCTCCTGGCGAGGAAGCCGTTAGAGAGGCCATTGCGAAGAGCATGGCGCAGGGCGGACCGTTCAGCCGGTACGGGCCGTTCAGTTGGCCCGGGGTCCTCATTCCCATCATGAGCACTCTGAGTTTTTTCGCTGTGATCGCGTTGATTGGCTGGCTGATCTACCGCCGAAGTCAGACGCGATTGCAAGCCCGAACAGAATTCCACCGCCAATTGCTCGACAAATTCACCTCCGGCGGTGAGTTTGCCGCGTTCTTGAACAGCAGTGGAGGACAGAGGCTGCTGGAAGGCTTGTGGTCTCAGCAGGTGAATGCGAAGGAGCGCATCA